>JASHYY010000165.1 GCA_030042815.1 Thermoplasmata archaeon
GAGACGCAGGTCGGTCCCCGTGCCGCGCGGCTCGAATTCGACCGACACGCGTGTCTCGGCGCCCCCGGTCGCGGCGGTGACCCAGGCGAGCTCGACCCTCCGTTCGGGTTCCACTCGTAGGAATCGGCCGTAGTGCGGATGACGGGCGCCCTCGAACTCGGTCTCGAAGAAGAAAGGGGCTCCGACCGCCGGTCGCATCGAGACGGTGCCCGGAGCGGCGAACCAGCGGTCGAACTGCCGAGTCCACGCGAGAAACAGGGTCCTCGGGGACGCTCGCATCCGCCGTTCGACCGTGAGGCCGAACCCCGACGACGGTCTTGCCGATCGCTGACGCCGCCCGGTCCCCATGGTCGCCGGTCTAGTAGCCCGACTGCCGCTAAACGGACTTCGACCGATCCGTTCGCCGTCCCCCCGGGAGGCGGCGAACGAATTTCAGGCCGGACCACACGGGCGAGATCGCGCACACCTTGACGTCCACGAACCCGTTCGAGAGTCCGATCGTCCTGACGGACCGATCTCCTAGGTCCGTCGGGGCTCCGCTGCTCTGTTTGGGCCAGGCCAGCCAGATCGAGCCGTCGGGCGTGAGGGCGCGCGACCAGCGACGGAACTCGCGCGACATGCTCGCATGATCTCTGCCGAAGAGAACGACGAGGTCGATCGGAAATCGGGCGACGTGCCGCCGACTGCAGCGGTCGACGACCGGGGCGAGGACTCGAACCACCCCGCTCGGTGCCCCCGGGAACGCCACGGCCATCCCGGCGGAAAGGCCGAGCTTTCGATGGAGCGGAGTCCCCGAGTATCCTGCCAAAATCCGACCCTCACCCGCTGGCGGTCGCCAGCGCCTGCCTCCCGGGAAGATAGAACTTAGCCCTCGCTTCGTTGACGACGACCGCCCCGGGCGGTCGGTTCGACGACGAGCCGGTGGGCACGCCCGTTTCGGAGACCGCTACCTATACGGGATTTCGGGGCGAAACCCGGTTAGGCATAATCGGGGTGCGGCGCTCTCGTACCTACGATTGGAGTTCGGGACGGGGGCGGTACGTCCCCGACCCGGGAGGTGAGCGGGAGCTCGGGCTTCCCCACGGCCATCGCCGGCCACGGTGAGGGTCGTTACCCATCCGAGGGCACTTTCGTATGGTGCGGGCGGAATTCGGTCGACGTCCCCCGGAATTTCTCCGGAAGCACCGGGTCCGACGGACGGATCGTCTTCGGCGGCGCTGCGGCAGGCGAGTATACGGTCCGGGCGGGAGCGACCGGATATGTTGACGCAGCGCCGACCGTCGTTCCGGTCAAGGGGACCACGGCCCACACGGTGCGACTGGCTCGCGCCCCGCCGATCCCCCCAGCGGGCGAGGTACGTCCCAGTGCACCCCCCATCCCGACTCCTCCCCCGTCGGCGCCGGGGGTGAGTGCGCTTCCGGAGCTCCGCGCTCCTCCGACCGCTGCGGATGTCCCCCGCGAGACCAGCCCCTCCCCGGTCGCGCCAACCGAGTTCGATGGGGGGGAGGGGTGGGCCGGCGAACGGGTCCGCGAGATCATCGCCACGTTCCGGGCCATGGGAGCGGTCAGTCCAGAGACGGCTCTCAGCGCGGAAGAACTCGGTCTGTCCCGAAGGTTCGTGCGGATCATGAAGCGGCGACGAGGCCGGACCCGAGTCTTCGTCGAGGTCAACGGAAAGTACTATCTCAACGAGCGGGCACTGCAACAGAGGAAGTGATCCCGCCGCCGGGCGGGAAGTCTCCAAGATCCCCTACGTGCCCCCGCCGTTCCGCTCGTTCGGCGGGTGTCCTCTCTCCGACCGGACCGAGCCATCCGGTCGTCCGCGATCGGTTCGGGATCGGGTCTGTCGCTATCGGAAGCGCCCCGCCACCGCAAGCAGGTAGACGAAGACCAGCAGGAAGAAGAAAAAGCCGATCGTGAGGATCCCCCGGTCGAGCGCGAACGAGACGAGCTCGAACAGGATGAACAGGAGAGCGAGGATGAAGGCCCACATCCGGAGCCCCCAAAGGCCCGATGCGAGGCCCATCAGCACGAGCCCTACGACGATAGCCACGAGGGCCGCCGCCACTCCCGCGACACCGAACAGCTGCGAGGGCAGGCCGAGCAGCACGCCACCGGGCAGGCCGAGGAGATAGAGCACTCCGCTCACCAGCAAGAGGAACCCCAGGACGCCAACGAGGACCGCGGCGATGGCGACCCCGACCGGACGGGGGGTTATCGTAGTTCGACTAACGCCCAAGGTGCGTCGGCCATCTTAATCGGTCCACTCTCTTATGGGCTCCGGCGACGGGGGGCTCGGCCCGTTCGCCGTCCGACGCTCCGACCGACCTGCGTTGTCCTCCTCGCGCGCTAGTCCGTAACGATTGGCGAGGGGGCTCGACCCTCCGGGGGTTCGCACCGTGCCGGAGGTCCGAGAGGCGCAGGACGGACTCGACCGGAGCGCTCGCCCGCTACGACCTCGACCGGCGACCGACCTTCCCGTCGGTCTTTCCGGCCCGCCGGAGAGCCGCGATCGACGACCTCGTCTCGGCGGGAAAGTACCGGGTCACGACGCACGACATCTTCGCGGCGCTCACCCCCGGGGTGCGGCAGGACCCCACGGACGAACAGGTCGGCATGGCCCTCAG
>JASHYY010000166.1 GCA_030042815.1 Thermoplasmata archaeon
TGGGATTCGTGGGGTGCCAGATCGACAGCGTCCTCGGTGAGACGTTGGAGAACCGAGGCTACCTCTCGAAGGGCTCCGTCAACCTCCTCGCCATGCTCTTCACGGCCCTGCTGGCCGTGGGGTTGTACTATTCATGACGCCGGGGAGCGCGCGTCGCCTCGGGCCGGCCGTCGTCCTCCTCTCCGGGGGCATGGACTCCGCGACGTGCCTGGCGGTCGCCGCCGCGCGCGAACCCCCCGTGCACGCCCTGACCGTCCTCTACGGGCAACGCCACGCCCGCGAGGTCGCGGCCGCCCGGGCGCTCGCCCGGCGGTTCCGGGTCGCCCGGCACGTCGTGCTCCGGCTTCCCCTCGGGCCCCTGCTCGATTCTGCCCTGACCCGGTCGGACCGGGCGGTCCCGGCACGCGCGGCCGCGCGGGGACAGATTCCCCCGACCTACGTCCCGGCCCGGAACACGATCCTTCTCTCGGTCGCCCTGGGGTACGCCGAGAGCCAGCATCTCAGCGCGATCTACCTCGGCGCGAACGCCATCGACTACTCCGGCTACCCGGACTGCCGTCCGGAGTACCTTCGGGAGTTCGAGCGGCTCGCGCGCCTCGCCACGCGGACCGGGGTCGAGGACGGGCGGACGATCCGAGTCCGAGCCCCGCTCCTCTCGATGTCGAAGGCCGAGATCGTCCGGGAGGGCGAGCGGTTGGGAGTTCCCTGGGAGCTCACTTGGAGCTGCTACCTCGGGGGCCGACGCCCGTGCGGCCGCTGCGCATCCTGCCGCCTTCGCGAGAAAGGGTTCCGCGAGGCCGGGGTGCGGGACCCGACGCGGGTCCGGCCCTAGCTCGAGGCCGGGAGCGCCGGCGCCGGGGGCGTCGGCGGGACCGGCGGGACCTCCGACGTGCACGCCGGGCAGCGCTTCGCGGCGATCGGGATGGCGGTCGTGCACTCCGGGCACGGGCGAGTGGTCGCCGGGGCCTTCGCCTTCTGCCGGTCCTGGTAGCGCTGGTACGGGAGCGCGATCGCGAAGAAGACGACCGTCAGGACGACGACGAAGGTGATGAGGGCGTTCAGGAACGCGCCTTGCATGAACGTGCTCCCGTTGATGGTGAAAATCCATGACGCGAAGTTGAAGCTCCCTGCGACGCCGATGAGCGGCGTGATGATGTCGGCCACGAGCGCGGTGACGAGCGTCACGAACGCCACGCCGACCACGAACGCGATCGCCATCTGAATGAGGTTCCCCTGCTTGACGAATTTCACGAAGTCCTCTCGTATCGATGCCATGGGCTCTCCCCGCGGCCATCGAGGAGACGATATAAGGGCGTTCCCGAGGGCCGACCGCCACTACATCGTCTCGAGCCGGGGCACGCCGAGCAGGTCGAGCGCGTTGCCGAGCGTCTGCCGGACGGCGGCGACGAGGGCGACCCGGCTCGCCCGCTCGTCCCCGCTCTTCAGCACCGGGACGGCGTGGTAGAACCGATTGAAACGGTCCGCGAGGTCGTGGGCGTACCCGGCCAGGGCCTGGACGTGGGCCGACCGGGCGGCGTACGACACCACCCGGGGGAACCGGGCCAGGAGGCGTACGAGCGCGAGCTCCTCGGGGTCGGAGAGCCGAGCGGCCTCGAAGGGGTACGGGGGCCGGTCTGCGTCGCCCCGGCGCAGGACGCTCGACGCCCGCGCGTAGGAGTACTGGAGGAACGGCCCGCTCCTCCCCTCGAACGAAAGCGCGTCCTCCCACCGGAAGACCACCGGCTTCTCGGGCGCGACGCGCAGGATGTGATAGCGAACGGCGCCGGTGGCGACCGCCTCGGCGATCGCGTCCACGGCGCCTTCCGCGAGATCCTCGCGACGCACCAGCACCTCCCGGCGGGCCCGGTCGACCGCCTCGGCGAGCAGGTCGTCCAGCCAGACGGCCGACCCGCCGCGGGTCGACATCCGTCCCCCTTCCGGCACGGTAATGTCCTGGTAGATCACGAACGAGGGCCGCCGCGCCTCGCCGATCTCGGCGAGCAAGGCGTCGAGCGTCCGGGCGTGGAGCTGGTGGTCCTGGCCCAGGACGTCGACCAGGCGTGCGAACCGAGCGAACTTCGCCAGATGGTAGGCCACGTCCCGGGTGACGTAGAGGCTTGTCCCGTCTCCCCGCTGGACGACGACGTGCGTCGACTCCTTCGGCAGGCCGTAGCCGCTCGCGTCGATCGCCCACGCGCCGTTCTCCTCCCGCACGGCGTGGGGGGCCCCCCGCAGCCGGTCGAGGACCCGGTCGACCGACCCGTCGCGAACGAAGTCGGATTCCCAGGCGAACTCATCGAATCGGACCCCAAGGCGCGCCAGCGACGCGAGCATGCCGTCGAGGATCGTCTTCGCCAGCTCGCGGTGGGACGCCGGCGCCCGTCCCGACTCGATCTCCCGGACCAGCGCGGAGACCTCCTCGCGCGCGTCGTCGTGCTCCTTCAGATACGCGCTCACCGCGGGGTACGGGCGTCCGTAATGCAGGTCCCCCTTCTCGCCCGGAGTTTCGTGGCCGTCCACGACGGCCCGGATCGGCGCGGGCCAGGCCTCGCGGGGCTTCGACCAGATCCAGGTGATCATCGTCGCCTGGCGGCCCATGTCGTCGATGTAGTACTGTGTCGTGACGGGAACGCCGGCGGCGCGGGACACCCGCGCGAGCGTGTCTCCGATCAGCGCGTTCCGGACCCGTCCGACGTGGAACGGGCCCGTGGGGTTCGCGCTCGTATGCTCTACGCAGAGCGGCGGAGCTACGGACTCACCGTGACCGTACTCCGGTCCGAACGCGAGCACCGAGGCGAGGGTCGCTTCGGTGAGGCGCGCCGGGTCGGCGACGAAGTTCACGTAGGCCCCTTTCGCTCGGACCGACGAGACCCAGGGACTCGAAGGGAACGCCGCCGCGAGCGCCCCTGCGACCTCCGGCGGCGCCCGGCCGGCGCTCTGGGCGAGCCGGTGCGCCGGGAAGGCAGCGTCGCCCTCGGGTCCGCCGTCGAAGTTGAGCCCCCCGAGGGCCGCCTCCGCGGTCAGGCCTAGGTTGGCCGCGGTGGCCCCCCGGACCAGCCCGTCGACCACCGCGTCCGCGAACGGGCCCGAGGGGTCTCGGAGCGCGGACGGAGAAGACGCTGTCGCGCTCACGTACGATCCCGTCCGACAAGCGCTTTAGCGGTGGTGGCGTCTTAACGCTTCGCGATGCCGGTCCTTCTCGTGCGGTACGGCGAGCTGGCGCTCAAGTCCCCGCCGGTCCGCCGGGAGTTCGAGAGCTCGCTGCGTCGCAACATCCTCGACCAGTTCGTGCGAGAAGGGATCACGGGACGACTTCGGTCGGACCGGGGCCACCTCTACGTCGAGGTCGACGCGGTGGGGCCGGCGCTCCGGGTGCTCCGACGGGTCTTCGGCATCACGTCCGTGAGCGAGGTCTTCGAGGTCGCGAGCGACCGGACCGCGATCCGGGACCGGCTGCTCGAGCTGGCCGACCCCCGGCTGCCGGCGGGGGCGCGGTTCGCGGTCCGCGCGCGGCGGACGGGTCAGCACGCGTTCACGAGCCAGGAGCTCGCCCGCGACCTCGGGGGGGACGTCCTCGAGCGGTTCGCCGACCGTCGGCTCTCGGTCGACCTCGACCGTCCCGAGGTCGAGTTGTTCGTCGAGGTCCGCGGCCCCCGTACGTACCTCTCTTTCGACCGCGCGGCGGGCCCGGGAGGGCTCCCGCTCGGCGTCGCCGGTCGACTGGTCGCGCTGGTCGACGGTCCCCGCGGTGCCTTGGGCGCGTTCCTGATGATGAAACGCGGCTGCCGGGTCGCCTTGGTGGCCCTGCCGTCCGGCGAGGCGTACGCGCGCGAGACGCTGGCGCGCTTCGACCCCGCCGCCCGGATCGCGAGCGCGCCGCCCGACCCCGCCGGCTGGTCGACCGCGCTCGCGGCGCTCGCCGAGAGCTGGCGCGCGGAGGGCGTGGTGGTCCCGATCGCGGTCGAGGAGTTCTCCGACGGGCGCGATCGATGGGGAGACCGGGTCCTGTTCTCCCCAACGGTGGGCCTGACCGATTCGGAGGTGGACGACCGGTGGAAGAGGGTGGCAGCGCTCGCCGCGTGACCCAGCGCGTGCTTGACGTCCCGGACGGGTCCGAGCGCGAGCCTTCCGACCCCGCTCCGGCCGACCCGCCGGCACCCGCGGGTCCCGATGCCGCGCCCCCGCCGGCGCTCCCTCCGATCTCTCGCGAGCCGTCGGACCTCGCGCTCCGCGAGCGCCAGGCGCGCTGGCTGCGGGAGCGGGCCCGCTTCGAGCAAGCGCAAAACGGTACGCGGGCCACCGCTGAAGGTTCGAAATAGGACCGCTCCCTCGCTCCATCCGTGACCGCGACCCCGCCCGCGACGCTCGCGCGGATCGTTGACACCCTCCTCCCGGGGGCACCCGCCGACGCGTCCGGTCCGGCGTACCCGGCCGCGAGCGCGGTCGGCCTCGACCGAGACCTCGCCGCGCTGGTCGCGACGTTCCCCGAAGCGGTGCAGCGAGAGTTCGCCGGCCTCCTACGCGCGCTCGACAGCCGGCTCACCAATCTCCTCCTGTCCGGCCGCCCAGTGCGGTTCTCCGACCTCGGCGGCCTCGCCCGAGAAGCGTATCTTCGCGAATGGGCGTTCAGCCGGTGGCCGGTCAAGCGCAGGGGATTCCAGGCCGTGAAACGCCTCGCGGCGGGCCTCTACTTCTCGCGCCCGCTCGACGGCGGAACCCATCCCTTGTGGGCCCGCATCCACTACGCGCCGCCCTCGCAACCTGGCACAATCCCCCAGGCGCTCGAGGGCCTGGCGCCGGTCGTTCCCGACGCCGACGTCGAGGAGTCGGCGGACGTGTGCGTGATCGGCAGCGGGGCCGGCGGGGCGGTCCTGGCGGCCCGGCTTTCGTCGGTCGGGCACCGCGTGGTCGTGCTCGAGTCGGGGGACTGGTATCCGGGCGGCGCGTATCCCAGGACCGAGGGCGAAGCGTTCGACCGCCTCTTCGTGGGCCGGGGCGTCGTCCCGACGCGGGACGCCGCGTTCGCGATCCTCGCGGGCGACTCGGTCGGGGGCACGACGACGATCAACTGGATGACCTGCCTTCCGCCCCTCCGCGCGGCCCGGTCCGAGTGGGCGCGTCAGGGAGGGATCGAAGGCGCGGACGGCGCCCCGTTCGACCGGGCGTACGCCGCCGTCTCCGAACGGCTCCACGTCTCGACCGCGGAGAGCGACGTCAACGCCTCGAACGACGCCCTTCGCCGCGGGTGCCGGGCGCTCGGCTACGAGGAGGGGAAGGACTGGGGGGTGATCGCCCGGAACGCGGTCGGCTGTCGCAGCCGATGCGGATTCTGCACGTTCGGATGCCCCTACTTCGCCCGGCAATCGACGCTGAACACGTTCCTCGGGGACGCACTCCGGTCGGGGGCTCGACTGTACGCCTCGACCCGCGCGGAGCTCATCGAGATCGACGGCGGTCGTGTCCGAGGAGTGCGGGCCATGTGCCGGTCTCCCGCCGGGACGCCGCACGCGGTCCACGTCCGGGCACGGACCGTGGTCGCCGCCGCGGGCGCCCTCTCGACCCCGGCGCTCCTCCTCCGGTCGGGGGTCCGAGGACCCGGCGTGGGTCTCGGACTTCGGTTGGACCCGACCACCGCGATCGCGGGCGAGTTCCCGTCCCCCGTCCGGACCTGGGAGGGCCCCCATCAGACGATCGGCGTCTATCGGTTCCAGTCGACCGACGCGGAGTCGCACGGCCCGTGGATCGAGGTCGCCCCGACGCACCCGGGCCTCTCGGCGATCGCGGTGCCGTGGGTCGGCGCCTCGGACTACCGCCGGCTCCTCGAACGGATCGAGCGGATCGCCACGCCGATCGTCCTGGTGCGCGACGTCGCGGAGGGCCGGGTCTCGGTCGACGCGCAGGGTCGGCCGGTCTACGATTATAGGCTGACCCCTCGCGACCGCGCGAACCTCGTCCGGGGGATCGTTGAGACCGCCCGCATCCTCCGCGCGGCCGGCGCGACGCGTCTGCTCTCCCTGCAC
>JASHYY010000167.1 GCA_030042815.1 Thermoplasmata archaeon
GAAACCATCCGGCACGGACCGCACCACGGCGCCCACACATCGATGACGACCGCACCGTTCTCCTGGGCGAATTTGTCGTAGTTGGTTCCACCGACCTCTTGGACGACCATGGAAGTTCACCACCCCATCGAGCGTCATTCCCTATAAACCTCCTCACTTACGGCGCCGCCACCGGGCGGCGTCGGCGCGAGCGCGGCGTTCCGGACCGTCGGGATTCCTGCGGAGCGCCGAACAGATTTTGTAGCGCTGGGACTTGTGTCCCTCGTGGTGTCCGCTCCCGGGTCCGGGGGCGCCCGCGTTCCGGCCGCTGAGCCTGGCGGACTGGCGGGCGACGCCGTACCGTACGTCGACCGAGCCGGTCCGCGCGCGGCGGTCGTGTCGCCGGCCGCGCGCAAGGGGATCCGGCACCGGATGCTGCTCTTCCGCCAGGCCGCGCTCGACCGGATCGCCCGGCTGACCGACGTCCCCGAGCCCGACCTGCAGCGCTTCCGTCGCGAGCTCAAGGCGAGCAACCTCCCCGACCTCCTGCTGCAGCGGGGCGCCGGTGTCGCCTTCACCCGAGAGCTGCCCCAGGGGGCCCTCCTCTACTTGGTCGTCCGCGCCGCCCGGCCCGGACGAGTCGTCGAGACCGGGGTGCGACCGGGGTATTCGACCGCCTGGATCCTCGCGGCCCTCGACGCGAACGGAGAGGGCGAGCTCACCTCGCTCGGCCCCGGGCCGGTCGCCGGCCGCTCCTCGAGCGTGGGGAACGTCGGGGTAGGGCAATTTGTCGCGCCGTCGCTCCGGTCCCGCTGGACGTTGGCTCTCGGGAACTCCGAGGATCGGCTGCGAGAGATCCTCTCCGGCTCCTCGGGCGTCGACCTCTTCTTCTACGACAACGGACCGGACGCCGCGCGCGCTCGCTTCGAGCTCAAGGCCGCGTGGGAGGCGCTGACGCGGCGGGGGATCCTCCTGGCCCACCACGTGGACGCGAACGCGGCGTGGGCCGACTTCTGCCGGGCCCAGGGGATGCCGCCGCAGCTCCTCGACCCGGGTCCCCCGCCGCTCGGCGCGCTGCGGGTCTCCCTGTAGGACCGGCCTCGGGCCCGCGCTATCGCTCGAGCTCTTCGACCAGGTGGATCGACGCGGGAAGGATCAGCTTCTCGAGCGCGGTCCGGACCGCCCGCTCGCTTCCGGGCAGGGCGTAGACCGGCTTTCCGTGCAGGACGAAGAGCGAGGCGCGGCTGATCATCGCGAGGGGCCCGACCTCTCCGAAGCTGATCGACCGGTAGAGCTCGCCGAACCCCTCGAGCTTGCGTCCGCCCATCGCCTCGAGCGCGCCGACGGTGAGGTCCCGAGAGCTGACCCCGGTGCCTCCGACGGTGACCGCGGCCTCGACCTTCGGGTCGTTGAGCCACGGCTCGAGCTTCTCCCGGACGTCGGCGATCGAGTTCGCCACGAGGGCGTAATGAAGGACCCGGTGTCCGGCCTGTAGGACCAGCTCGCGGGCGAGGTGGCCCGAGGGGTCGTCGCTCTCGGTGTGCGTGTCGGAGACGGAGAGGACGACGAACCCGAGGGATCGCTCCCCGCCCAGGTGGTGGCGGCCGGTCGCGTTCGCGGTAGGTTGGGACTCGGTCATCGGTGCTCCGGGAGTCTCTTCTCCTTGGTCTCGACCCGGACGGGCCCGAGGGACGTCGCCGGGTAAAGCCCCCGCGCATCTTTCTCGAGGTACTTGACCATGTCCCATACGGTCAGCAATGCGACGCTGGCGCCGACGAGCGCCTCCATCTCGACTCCGGTGCGGTCGACCGTGCTCGCCTCGGCGCGCACCCGGACGCCCCGGGACGACACGCGCACCGTCACGCCGCTGTGCGTCAGGGCGACGGAGTGACAGTGCGGGATCAGCTCGGGAGTCCGCTTCATCGCGAGGAGCCCCGCGAGCTCCGCGGCGGCGACCGGGTCGCCCTTGTCGACCCGACCCCGCCGGATCGCGCTCCGGGTGGACGGCCGTAGGGAGAGCTCCCCGACGGCGACCGCGCGACGGGCGACCCGCGGCTTACCGGCGACGTCCCGCTGCTGGGCCACGACTCCCTCACTTCCCGGTGGGTCGGCCCGCGGCCAGGTGGGCGAGGACGGCCTCGAGCTGGATCCGGTCCGAGGAACCCTGGGCGAGGCGGAAGTCGACCTCGCCGAGGTACTCGAGCAGACGCACCTTCTCGCGCGCCGGAAGGACCGACTCGGCGATCTCGGGAAGGTATCCGTGGATCGCCCGCAGGATCTCCTCCCCGGACGCGCCGCGTTCGGAGAAGAGGCGGTAGAGCCGGTCGCGTGCGTCGAGGAAGCTACCTGTCATCGCCGCGGAGAGCATCCCCTCGACCTCGCGGCGCAAGGGGGTGGTCGCGTATTCCTTGACCGTGTCGCCGGTGACCGTCTCGGCGTGCGTACCGGCGAGCTGGAGGAGGTTGATCGCGCGACGCATGTCCCCCGCGCTCGCGGTGAGGATCGTCTCCATCGCCTCGGCCGTGACCTTCTTCCCCTCCCCCTGGGCGACCCGCTCGAGCTGTGTTCGAACCGCCTCGGTCGGGTACGCCCGGAAGCGGAACACGGCGCATCGCGACTGGATCGGGTCGATGATCCGGGAGGAGTAGTTGCACGAGAGGATGAACCGGCACGAGGTCGAGTACCGCTCCATCATCCGGCGGAGCGACGCCTGGGCTTCCGACGTCAGGTTGTCCGCCTCGTCCAGGAAGAGGATCTTGAACCCGACCGCGCCGAACGGCGACGTGCGGGCGTACTCCTTCATCGTGGTGCGGACGGTGTCGATGCCGCGCGAGTCGCTCGCATTGAGCTCGAGGAAGTTCTGACGCCACTCGGGGCCGTAGAGGTCTCGGGCGAGCGCCAGCGCAGCCGTCGTCTTGCCCGTCCCCGGCGGCCCTGCGAAGAGAAGGTGCGGCATCGAGCGCTTCTCGGCGTAGGACCGGAGCAGGGGGACGATCGCGTCCTGCCCGACCATCTCGGCGAGGGACGTCGGCCGGTACTTCTCGACCCAGACCGCTTCGACCTCCCGGCCGGCCATGGCGTGCCCGGGGCGGTCTTGCGGGGCGCCTAATTACCGTTTGCCGCGCGTCGGGGTCCCCCGACGGGAGTCGACCCGGAGGCCCGACGGACGAGCTCGCGCTCGTCGGCCCGATGACGCCGCAACGACTCGGCGT
>JASHYY010000168.1 GCA_030042815.1 Thermoplasmata archaeon
TTCACGCGAGGCATCCACCCGACGATGTACCGGGGCCGGGTCTGGTCGATGCGGATGTTCTCGGGATTCGGCTCACCGGAGGACACGAACCGACGGTTCCGATATCTTCTCGGCCACGGGGAGAGCGGGCTCTCGATTGCGTTCGACGACCCGACGCTCTACGGCCTCGACGCGGACGACCCGGAGTCCGCCGGGGAGGTCGGAAAGTGCGGGGTCAATGTGAGCTCGCTCGACGACATGCGCCGCCTGCTCGCCGGCATTCCCCTCGACCGCGTCACGACCAGCATGACCATCAACGCCCCGGCGAACATCGTCTGGGGGATGTACCTCCTGACGGGGCAGGCGCACCGGGTCCCGATGGCGGAGCTCGGTGGCACGACCCAGAACGACATCCTGAAGGAGTACATCGCCCAGAAGGAGTTCCTCTACCCCCCGCGCCCGGCGCTCCGGCTCGTGACGGACACCATCGAGTTCGCCCTGCGGTCGACCCCGCGCTGGAACCCGGTGTCGATCTCGGGCTATCATATCCGGGAGGCGGGGTCGACCGCGGTACAAGAGCTCGCGTTCACGCTCGCCGACGGGAGGACCTACGTCGCCGAGGCGGTCGCGCGAGGGCTCGACCCCGACGACTTCGGCCCCCGCCTCTCGTTCTTCTTCAACTCGCACAACGACTTCTTCGAGGAGGTCGCGAAGTTCCGCGCCGCCCGGCGCCTCTGGGAGCGCGTGATGCGCGAGGAGTTCGGGGCGAAGAAGGCGCGCTCCCGCTGGCTCCGGTTCCACACCCAGACCGCCGGCTGCTCGTGCACCGCCCAGCAGCCCGAGCTCAACGTCGTCCGGACGACGGTGCAGGCGCTCGCCGCCGTGCTCGGCGGGACGCAGTCGCTCCACACGAACTCGTACGACGAGGCGATCCAGCTGCCGAGCGAGGACGCGGTGCGGATCGCGCTCCGCACCCAGCAGATCCTGGCCCACGAATCGGGCGTCTCCGACGCGGTCGACCCGTTCGCCGGGAGCTATTACGTCGAATGGCTCACCGACACGATGGAGGAGGCGGCGACCCGCTACTTCGAGCGGATCGACGAGCTCGGCGGGGTCGTCGCGGCGATCGAGCGGGGGTTCTTCCAGCGCGAGATCCAGGAGGCGTCGTTCCGCTACCAGCGCGCGGTCGAGTCGGGCGCCGAGAAGGTCGTCGGCGTCAACGCCTACGCCCTCGACGCCCCCGTCCGGGTCCCCCGGCTGAAGATCTCGGAGAAGGCGCGGCGAACCCAGTCCCGGCGCCTGCGGGAGCTCCGGGACCGGCGCGACCCGCGGCGCCACGCCGCGGCGCTCGACCGGCTGAGGCGGGTCGCGGAGACGGAGCGGGGCAACACGATGCCGGCGGTCCTCGACGCCCTGCGCGCCCGTGCGACGCTCGGGGAGGTCGTCCACGCCTTCCAGTCCGTCTACGGGTCGTACCGGGAGCGCTCGACCTACTGAGTCGGCCCGGCCCGCCGGCGACGCTTAAGCCCCTCGGACCTTCGGACCCGAACGCACCCGTGGGGGCCGACGAGTACCGCGCGACGCTGGACCGACTCTACCGGCGCCGCCGTTTCGGCATGCGCCCGGGCCTCGAGGTGGTCCGAGGGCTCCTCGACGCGCTCGGCCAGCCCGAGCGCTCGTTCCCCGCCGTGCACGTCACCGGCAGCAAGGGAAAGGGGTCGGTCGCTGCGATGACCCAGGCGGTCCTGTCCGCGCACGGTCTGCGCACCGGCCTGTTCACCTCGCCCCACCTCGCGAGCTACCGCGAGCGATTCCGCGTCGACGGGCGGACGATCCCCCGCGAGGCGGTCGTCGACGGCGTGGTCCGCCTCGACGCGCTCGCCGAACGTCTCGAACGCGAGGGTCGGATCGAGCGCCCCCCCACCTTCTTCGAGCTGACGACCGCGCTCGCGTTCGACTGGTTCCGCCGCGAGCGCGTCGGCGCGGCCGTGGTGGAGGTCGGCATCGGCGGCCGGCTCGACGCGACCAACGTCCTCGACTCCCGGGTCGGGGTGATCACCACGATCGAGCTCGAGCACACCGACGTCCTCGGCCCGACCGTCGCGGCGATCGCGCGCGAGAAGTCGGGGATCCTCCACCCGGGGATGGTGGGCGTGGTCGGGGACCTCGTCCCCGAGGCCGAGCGGGTGGTCGAGGCGGAGGCGGCCCGGCACGGGGTGCCGCTCTGGCACCTCGGCACCGAGGTCCGCGTCTCGGACCGGAGCCTTGCGGAAGACGGTCAGCGCTTCTCGGTCCGGGTCCCCGGACGGAGCTTTTCCGAAGTCGAGGTCCCGCTCCACGGCCGCTTCCAGGCGACCAACGCGGCCCTCGCGCTCGCGGCCTCGTTGCGGTTCGCCGAGTCGGTCGGCCTCCCCTTCGACGAGGCGAAGGCCCGCGCGGCGCTCGCGCGGGTCCGCTGGCCGGGGCGGCTCGAGCGGGTCTCGAGACGTCCGGAGACGTACTACGACGTCGCGCACACTCCCGAGAGCGCCCGGGAGGTCGCGGTGAGCCTCGGGGAGCTCCTGCCGCTCGCCGACCCGCGGGAGTGCGCGGTCGTCTTCGGTTCCCTCGAGGGAAAGGACGTCCCGAAGATCCTCGACGCCTTCGCCCCGCTCGCGCGCACGCTCGTGCTCGTCCCCGTCCGCTCTCACCGCGGGATGTCGACCGCGGCGCTGCGGGTCGCCGCGCTCGGAAGATTTCCCCGGATCGTGGTCGCGGCCTCGGCGGCCGACGGGCTCCGCCTCGCCCGGGCGGCGACCGGCCCGGACGGATTCACGCTGGTCGCCGGGAGCGACTACCTGGTCGGGGAGCTCCTGCGCGGCGCCGACCACGACGAACCGGACCTCTCCGACCCCGGGCTCGGCGCGCCGCCGAACGTCGAGGCCGGGGACGAGGGCCGCCCGGGCGCGCCGGCCCGGACGCGGGCGCGGCGATGAGCGGCGCGGCGCGTTTCGGGGCGGCCGAATGGGAAACGGTGCTCGACCGGCTGTCGACGCTCTACCGCACGGGCGACTGGCGCCGTCCGTACCTGCGCGACCACGCCGAGGACCCGTTCCAGGTGATGGTCGGGACGATCCTCTCCCAGCGGACGAAGGACGCGAACACCGACCGCGCGAGCGCCCTCCTGTTCGCACGGTACCCGGACGCGCCGTCGCTCGCCGCGGCCCGCCCCGCCGCGATCGAGCCGCTCATCCGGTCGACGGGATTCTATCACGTGAAGGCCCGCATCGTGCGCGACTGCGCGCGCGCCCTGCTCGCCCGGTTCCACGGGGTCGTCCCCCGTACCTACGAGGAGCTCACGTCGCTCCCCGGCGTCGGTCCCAAGACCGCGAACTGCGTGCTCGTCTTCGGCTACGGGATCCCCGCCATTCCCGTCGATACCCACGTCCACCGGATCTCGAACCGCCTCGGCGTGGTACGCACGAAGGGCCCCGAAGAGACCGAGGAGGCGCTGCGGACGATCGTCGACCCGAAGTACTGGATTCCGCTCAATCCGCTGCTCGTCCAGCACGGGCAGAACCTGTGCCGGCCCCGCGGCCCGCGGTGCGAGCTCTGCCCGATCGCGGAGTTGTGCGCTACCGGCCGGGCGCGGCGTTCGGGGACGGACCCGCCGCGACCGGAGGATCGGGTTCCCGGCGCCGGGTCGCGGGGAGGGCGGCGATCACCGCGAGCGTCAACGCGACCATCGCGGCGAGGGCCCCCCAGGCGAACGAATACGACCGGACCTCCACGAGCCAGCCGAAGAGGAACGAGACGACCGCGCCGCCGGCGAGCTGGATCGAATTGAGCAGCCCGATTGCGAGCGGGATCTCGTCGCGCGGCACTTCCGTCCAGAGGTGGGCGAGAACGTACATGACCGCGTAGATCCCGCCGTAGGTGAACGAGAAGACGACCCCGATCACGATCGCCCCCGCGAGCCCGACGAACGGCAGGAGGGCGAGGACCCCTCCCCCGACGAGCGTCGCGACCACGAACTGCGTTCGATGGTTGAGGTGCCGCTCGGCGAACGGACCGGCGACGGGGCCCCCGAACAGGCTCGGGAGGACGTACATGATGCCGACCACCCCGGCAAGGCCGAACGACCATCCCTCGACCAGGACCCCGTACGGTACGATGAACTGGCCGGTCGCGAACGACGCGCCCTCGAGGCCGACGAACGCCACCCCGACCACCCACGTCCCACGGAACGTGAGGGCCCGCGGCCAGCGCCGACCGGGGGTGCGCACCACCGGCTTCGGGGCTCCGGCCGACCGCGGCACGAGGGCAACTCCGGCGAGCACGAGGAGCGCGAGGCCGAGCCCGCCGACCGCGAGCGCCCAGCGCCACCCCACCTCGGGAACGAGGAGCGAGCTCCCGATCACGCCGAGCGCGGCCCCCCCGCTGAACGCCGAGGAGAACGTGCCGACCGGGAGTCCCTGGGCCCCCGGCCGGTACAGGCTCCCGACGAGGCCGATCGCCGGGGAGAAGAAGAGCGCCGCCCCGACGCCGGCCCCGAGGCGGAGCCCCACGAGGGCCGGGAACGACGGCGCGAACGCGCTCGCGAGCGAGGTCAGCGCGAGCAGCGCGACCCCGGCGAGCGACACCGACCGGGCGCCGTAGCGCCGGGCGAGGAATCCCGCCGGCACCTGAAGGAGGCCGGCCCCGACCAGGAACGCGGCCAGCAAGAGCCCCCAATCGGCCGGGCCGACCGAGAACGTCGACCCGATCGCCGGGAGTGCCGGGCCGATCGAGAACCAGTTGTAGGCGTACCCGACGCGCAGTGCGATCAGGGCCCCGGTCGCCCGCCGGACCGTCCGGGTCGGCAGGCCCGCGCCGTCCGTCGTTGCCGCCACCGTCCCGACCGTCCCGGGGGCCGCGGGCGCGTCGCGCCGCGGTTCCGCCCGGCGGAGCGGCCAAACATTTAAACATCGGCGGACGTCGGCGCGCGATCATGGACGACGCCGAGTACGACCTGCCGTTCTTCCGGCGGGGCGGATTCCACCGGCGGACGTGCGTCGTCTGTGGGCACGCGTTCTGGACGCTCGGCGACCACGACCGGTGCCAGGAGGCGCCGTGCCGCGATTACGGCTTCATCGGCCACCCGATCTTCGCGCGCCCGTACGCGCTGTCGGAAATGCGCGAGACGTTCCTGTCGTTCTTCGAGAAACGGGGCCACACCCGGATCCGGCGCTATCCCACGGTCGCCCGCTGGCGAAATGACGTCTTCTTCACCCAGGCGTCGATCTACGACTTCCAGCCGTGGGTGACGAGCGGCGCCGCGCCGCCGCCCGCGAACCCGCTGACGATCAGCCAGCCGGTCCTGCGGTTCATCGACCTCGAGGAGGTCGGTCGCAGCGGTCGCCACTTCACGCTGTTCGAGATGCTCGCCCACCACGCGTTCAACCGACCCGACCACGAGGTCTACTTCAAGGACCGGTGCACCGAGCTCTGCCACGAGCTGATGGTCTCCGAGCTCGGCGCCGACGCCCGGGCGTTCACCTATAAGGAGGAGGTCTGGGAGGGCGGAGGTAACCTCGGCCCTTCGCTGAGCGTCAGCGCGCTGGGCCTCGAGGTCGCCACGCTCGTCTTCATGGAATACATCCGGGACGGCGACGCCCTGAAGCCGATGCCGCTCACGGTCGTCGACACCGGCTACGGGCTCGAGCGCCTCACCTGGGCGAGTCAGGGGACGAAGAGCGCCTACGAGGCGGTCTTCGGCGCCGAGTACGACGAGCTGCGCCGCACGTTCCCGCCGCACGACGCGGCGGTCCTGATCGACCACGCCCGCGCGCTCAACTTCCTCCTCATCGACGGGGTCGTTCCCTCCAACAGCAAGGAGGGGTACTTCGCCCGCCTCCTGCTCCGCCGTTCGCTGCGGATCCTCTCGAAGGTCCCGGACG
>JASHYY010000169.1 GCA_030042815.1 Thermoplasmata archaeon
ACCTCGGCCGAGATCCCCTCCCGGGCGAGCGCCTCGGCCGCCTCGGTGGTCGGCGGAACCATGGCCCCGTACGCGAACAGCGAGACGTCGGCCCCCTCGCGGACCAACCGGGCCTCCCCGAACGGCACGCGATGGTCGCCGTCCGGGACCTCCCCCGACACCGACCGGTAGATACGCTTCGGCTCGAGGAAGAGGACCGGGTCCTCGTCGTGGACCGCGGTCAGTAGGAGCCCTTTGGCGTCCGCCGGGGTCGACGGGACCACGACCTTGAGCCCGGCGGTGTGCGCGAAGTACGCCTCCGTGCTCTGCGAGTGGTACAGACCTCCCCGCACCCCCGCGCCGTACGGCGTCCGGAGGACCACGTGGCACGGGTACTGGCCCCCGGACCGATAGCGGAACTTGGCGAGCTCGCTGACGATCTGGTCGAACGCGGGGTAGATGAAGTCGAGGAACTGGATCTCCGCCACGGGCTTGAGACCGTAGAGGGCCATCCCGATGGCCGCGCCGACGATCCCGGTCTCCGACAGCGGCGTGTCGACGACGCGGTCGGCCCCGAACTCTTTGTACAGGCCGTCCGTCGCTCGGAAGACCCCTCCGTTGATTCCGACGTCCTCCCCGAGGACGAGCACGTCCGGGTCCTGGCGCATCGCCTCGGCGAGGCCCCGGTTCACCGCCTGAACGAGGGTCATCTCGGTCATCGGACCGAACCTCCGCCCGGGGCGCGTCGTTCGAACTGGGCTCGCTCCTCCTCGAGCCTCGGGGTTCTCTCGGCGAACACGTCGTCGAACAGAGAGGACGGAGCGGGGGGCCGCTGCTTCTCGCAGTCGTCGAAGGTACGCAGGACCTCGGCGCGCGTCTCCTCCCAGAGCTTCGCGTCGCGGGCTTCGTCGAGCTGGCCCGCGGCAAGGAGCTCGGATTTCAATCGCTGGATCGGGTCCCGTTCGCGCGCGGCCGCGACCTCGGCGTCCGCACGGTACCGGTGCGCGTCGTCCGAGGTCGAATGGGGGCCGTAACGGTAGACCTGGGCCTCGATGAGGGTGGGCCCACCCCCCGAGACCGCCCGCGCCCGAGCCTCACGGACCGTGCGGTGCACCGCGGCGAGGTCGTTCCCGTCCACCACTACGCCCGGAAAGCCGTACGCCTCGGCCTTCTCCGCGAGGGTGGGACTGCGGGTCTGGCGATCCCGAGGCAACGAGATGGCCCACTGATTGTTCTGGCAGAAGAACACCGTGGGAGTACGGAACACCCCAGCAAAGTTGAGTCCGGCGTGGAAGTCGTTCGAACTCGTCGCCCCGTCCCCGAAGAAGGCTACGGTCGCAATCGGGTCGTGCCGCCGCTGGGCGGCCATCGCCGCGCCGACCGCCTGCGTGATCTGAGTTCCGATCGGGCTCGAGCCGACCACGAAGTTCTGCGCGCGGAATCCAAAGTGGTTCGGCATCTGGCGTCCCTTGCTCGGGTCGCGTCCGTTTGCGACCAGCTGGTCGAAGATATCGGACAGCGCGACTCCGCGCACCAGCGCGACCGCGAGCTCCCGGTAGGCGGGAAAGATCCAGTCCTCGGGACGCAGAGCGAAGGCCGCCCCGACCTGCGCGGCCTCCTGCCCGGCGAGCGGGACGTAGAAGCCGATCCGTCCCTGGCGCTGCAGGGACATGCATCGCTCGTCCACGACCCGGGCCGTGACCATCCAACGGTAGGCCTCGAGCCGGTGACCGGGAGAAAGCTCGTCGCCGTCGTCGACGGGAGCGGTCGTGGCGCGGGAGGAGGACGTCACTCGGAACCCCTCGGCCGCACGACGGAAGCCTCCGATATAACGACTCTGAGAACCGTCGCAGGCACTTCCCCCGAGGGGTCCGTTCAGCCGCTGGGAAGGATCTCGATCGGGTCGCCGACCCGCACCGTCCCTTCGCGCAGCACCCGGGCGTACCAACCTCGGCGGTCGATCATCGTCTTCAAAAACGCCGGGCCGCGGTCCGCCCCGACATAGGGCAGAAGGTAGAGGTTGTCGCAGGGGGTGCACGGTTTCGTGACCTCCAGCTCGGCCGGGCCGACCCGGAACCGGACCCCGGGGGACAGCGCGCCGTACGGGACGCCCGAGGAACTGATGTTCTCCCCGAGGTCCCCGGGCGCGACCGGCCAGCCCTCGCGTCGAAGGTCCGCGAGGGTCTCCCGCGGGATGAGGAGGACGGCCATCTTCTCGTCGTCGTGGCTTACCTCGTGTCGGTAGCGGTTGAAATCCCCGGTGAGACCCGAGCGAACGATCGTCACCTCGGTCACGCTCGGCTTGGGAAGCCCGTGCTCCTCCGCGGTCTCGGGTTTGCAGTGAAGGGAGGCGACGACACCGCGGGCAGCTCCGGCCGCCGCGCGCGCCCGAGTGGCCTCGCGTTCCGAGACGTGTCCGGCCGGTTCGGTCATTCCGTTACGGGTGGCGCGACGGCGCGCGGGAGCCCGTTCCTCTCGCCCGGTCGGGATTTGGTGGGTGTTAGTATAGGTGCTGGGTCGCGCGCGGAACCGGTCGGACCGCGGCGTCGCCCTTTCGGGCCATGGACTCGAGCGGGGGCCGCGCGCGTTTCGGACCGGCGGCGTCGAACGCCCAGCCTCATGATTTATTATCCCCGAACCGCTCCGAGCGGCTCGTGCGGCAGGCACCCCCGGTCCTCTTGTCGGCCGCCGAACGGACCGAGCTCGAAACGTGGGTCGCGACCCGGCGCCCCCCCGACCGGCGCGCCGTGCGCGCCCAGGTGATCCTCGAAGCGGCCGAAGGCCGCACGAACGGGGAGATCGCCCGGCTCCTCGGGATCCACCCGGAGACAGTCACTCGCTGGCGCCACCGATTCGTCGTCAACCGCATGGAAGGAATACGGCGTGACGCGCCGCGTTCCGGCGCCCGAACCCGCGTCCCGCCCTCCCTCACGGACCGGATCGTCCGGATCACCCGGGACGAGCCGCCCCCGGACGGCGTGCGTTGGACGACCCGGAGCCTCGCACGCATGCTGAACGTCAATCACATGCTCGTTCATCGGGTTTGGAAGGCTCACGGGCTCGCTCCCTCCCGTCCGGACCCGCCGGCCGGAGTCCTTCCGGGCGAGCCGCGGGTGGACGTGTTGGGCGTCTTCCTCGATTCGCCCGCCGCCGTCGTGGTCTTCGTCGTGGACCAGGGGGGACCCGGGTTCGATGAGCCGGCGACCCATCCTCGCGTCGACCCCGAGATCTCCGGTGGTTTCCTCCTACCGGGCCCCTTGGGCGTGCCGGCGGGGATCAGCGGGATCCTCGGACGGGCCGGTGATTCGCTCCCCCGGGTCGCCGACGCCCACCGGTCCCCGGCGGAACTCCTCGTTTTCCTGCGAAGCCTCGAGGAGCAGACCGACCCTTCGTCCGAGCTCACCGCGATCTTCGACCGCCCGCTCGAGTTCGTCTCCGACCGGGTGGGAGCGTGGCTTCGCGGACACCCGCGCTTCCGCGTCCGCTGCGCTCCGCCCGGCGGCTCGTGGACCCGGGCGGTCGACGAATGGCTCAATGAGTTCCGCGCCGTCGCGCTTCACCCCGAGAGCTTCCGCGGGGTGGCATCGCTCGCCGTCTCGACGGGCGTCGCCTCGGACACTCCGGCCCCCCGCAAGCAGTTCTCGTGGACGTTCGAGGACGGGCTCCGGCCCATCTCGGGGGAGTCCGAACCGACGGCTCGGACGCGTCCCGGAGGACCGCGCCTTCCCCGACCCTCGCTCCCGAGGGGATGAGCGGCCGGGCCGGACGTCCCTGTCCGTCTTTTGGACGGTGGGTTTAAGGCCCTCGCGGCGTTGAATTCCTCCGGGAATGGTCCCGCATCCGAATGAGAACCCCCCGGGTTCGGGCGGGATTCCGGAGCGCCTCGCCCCCGAGTGGTTCCGCCGGTTCCGAGAGCGGTACGACCTCGCGGCGGACAGCCCCACGACCGGGCTGGGACTCTTCTACGAACGCCACCGGAGGTTCGCAGCGTACGAGACGCTGAGCGACCCGAACCATCCCGAATACACCGACGCCGAGTGGGACCGGGTCATGGCGGGGTTCCTCTCCGCCCTTTCCGGGGAGTTCGGCCTCGTGCAGGCTCGCGACCCCCAGGGCCTGGCGAGTCTCGCCTGGTTTCTCCCCGCCGAGCCCCAGGTGGCGGCCGTCGCGATCCGTTTCTCGAACCTCGCCTCCGACCAAGTGGTGAGCCACGACCTGCCCGAGGTGATCCGGACCGGCGCCGGCCTGGCGGTCCTCATGATGTACCCGGACTACCCGAGCCCGCCCGGAGCTCGCACGCCCGAGGAGGCGACGATCGCCTGGAGGGACCGACTGGAGGCGAGCCTCCGGTCGGTGCCCCCGGCGCGTGAGTTCCTCCTGCTGACGATCAGCGCGTACTCGTGGGACGTGCCGGCTCCCTGGAAAGGGTTTGTCTGGAATCCGTACCGGTCCGAACTGGACGATGCCGCGTAGGCGGTAAGCGGTACGCGGTCCCGTCGTCCCCGGCACCGGGACGGAACCCTCCAACGAATAAGTCGGCACGTCGTGGTCGTCGCGTGGCCGGCGACCTGCCGTCGGACGCGGTCCTCTTCGTGGCCGGGGAGCCCGACGTAGGACTCGACGATCTGAGCACGGGCGAACGCTCGGT
>JASHYY010000170.1 GCA_030042815.1 Thermoplasmata archaeon
TCGCCCGCGCCACGACGGCGGACCGTAAGAAAGGATTCCGTCCCCCCGCTCCGCAGGCCTTTTCTCTCCGGCTCCTTCCGAAGCCGATGGCGGATGCCCGGACCGAGTCCGGTTGGACGTACGCGTCGAGCGGCGTCGACGTCGGGGTCCGGGCGACGGCCCTCTCCGCGCTGCTCGCCGCGGCGAAGTACCGCGCGCCTCCGGACCACGGGCGCGTCGTCGCCGCGCCGGGACACTTTGCCGGCGTCGTGCGGATCGGCCGGGAGACGGTCGCGATCACGACCGACACCGTCGGGACGAAGGTGCTTCTCGCCGAGCGCCTCGGACGTTGGGAGGAGGTCGGCGAGGACCTGGTCGGCGTCAACGTCAACGACCTCGCCGCGATGGGCGCTCGACCGGCGGCGCTCGTCGATACGATCCTCGTCGGACGGCCCGACCCCGGAGTCTTCGCGGCGGTCGGTCGAGGGATCCAACGGGGTCTCCGGGCCGCTCGATGTGCGCTCGTCGGCGGCGAGACCGCCGTCGTGCCGGACCTGGTCCACGGGATCGACCTCGGGGGGACCGCGGTCGGCTTCTTCCCGCGCGGCCGAGCGCCGGTGACCGGCGAACGCATCCGCCCCGGCGACCGCGTCCTGGCCATCCCGTCGAACGGCCTCCACGCGAACGGATTCACCCTGGTGCGGAGGCTCCTCGAGGAGGCGCACGTCGACCTCGCGGCTCCCCGGCCCGGCGGCACCGTCCCGGTGGGCGAGGAGCTCCTCCGCCCGACCCGGATCTACTCGGAGACCGCCGACGCCCTCGCCGACCGGTCCGAGGTCCACGGGATGGCCCACCTGAGCGGCGGGGGCGTGCGAAACCTCGTTCGCCTCCATCCCCGGGTCGCATTCGTGCTCGACCGGTGGCCCGAAGTACCGCCGCTCTTCTCCTGGGTCGGGTCGCTCGGCTCCCTGCCGGACCGGGAGATGTTCCAGACGTTCAACATGGGCCTCGGGTTCGCCGTGGTCGTCGGGGCGACGCGGCTCGCCGAGACCCGCCGGCGCCTCGCCCGGGCCGGGGCCCCGGACGCGGTCGAGGTCGGCCATGTCGAGCGCGGCACCGGGGTCTCGCTGCCGTCGTTCGGGCTCCGCTACGCGGGGTACTCGTAGGGCGCCGCGCCGGGGCGACGATGGGAGCGGAACAGGCGCCGGGGGCGACCCGGAGCCGGGACGTCGCGGTCGCCTGCGCCCTGGTCGCCGCCTTCGGGTGGGCGACCTACTACATCTTCGTCCTGCGGATCTCCCCGGGGACCGCGCCGTCGGCGATCCTCGTCTATCCGTTCCTCTTCGGGGGGCTCGCCTACCTCGGGTGGGCGGTCGCGCAGGGCCACGGGCCCGTGTTCGTCCGGCTCTTTAGCGACCCGGCCGCCTACCTGCGTACCGGGCTCCTCGTCACGATGCAGTTCTCGGTCCTCGCCGCGACGTACCTCACCGGCCCGGTCGACGCGTCGCTCCTGTCGCTGATCGGAGACGTGGTCGCGTCGCCGCTGGTCGTCGCGTTCCTGTGGGGCCAGCACCGCGAGCAGGTGCGGTCCTCGTGGTTTGCGGTCGGCCTCCTCCTGAGCCTCGCCGGCGGGACGATGGCGATCGCCGGTGGCCAGGCGCTCACCGCGGTGCGCGGGACGGGTTGGCTGGTCGTCCCGGCCGTCCCGCTCTCCGTGGCGTTCTACTTCCTCTTGACGGCGCGCGCCAACGAGCGCGCGCCCCCGTCCGCGGTCGTCGGCCAGTCGATGCTCGCCTCGGCCGGGTTCTCGCTCGTGCTCGCCCCGCTTGTGCCCGGCGGCTGGCCCGGCCTCGTCACCGTGGCTCCGGTCCCGATCCTCGTTCTCGTGGCGACCGGGCTCACGAGCTTCTTCCTTGCCCCGGTGCTCTACTTCGTGGCCCTCGGCCGGATCGGGCTCGTCATCCCCCCCATGCTGATGACCGCGATCCCGGTCTTCACGCTCCTGCTCTCGGCGGTCGTCCTGCGCCTCTCGCTCCCGATCGTCGCCGTGCTCGGGATCCCGGTCGCGGTGCTCGGCGCGCTCCTCACCCTGCGGGCCGGGCACGCGCCGAAGGTCCCCGCGCCCGCCGGCTCGGTTCCCCCCGGGGGCTAGCGGGGGACTTTCGGGACTACTGCCAATCGCTGAGGCTCTTCGTGGTCGTCCGGCGCTTCGGTCGGCCGTTCAGCTCCGCGAGCGGGGTGTCGAGGGACGCGGGGGTCCCGGTCGCCTCGGGGGGACGCGGCTTCTCCGAGCCCAGGCGGCGCTGGCGGGTGCCCCCGAGGAGCGCCGAGGCGTCCCAGTCGAAGACCTCCGTGACCCGGGCGAGCGTCTGCGCGACCCGGTCGGCGTAGTACTCCCAATCGGGCTCCTTCGTGAACGGCCGGCCCTCGACCCACGGCTCGACCTCCTGCGGGGATTTCCGGGAGTCGGTGACGACCCAGGCAACGCGCATCCCCGGGATGACGTCGTAGCCCTCCGCGCGCAGCTGCTTGAAGACCCGAAGGAACGGCAGCCCGTCGCGCGTCGACTCGTTGTACTCGCTCTCGGGGCGCACCGTGCGGGCGATGACGAGGCGCTCGACCGGTACCTGTTTCCCCCGCACCGCGGCGACGAGCTCCCGCGCCCGGCGAATCGCCCCGTCCGTGTCGCCGCGGAGCACGAGGTCGAAGACCTCGAGCAGCGACTCCGACTGGAAGTCGAACGCGTCGGTCCGTCGCGTCTCGTAGCCCCGGACGACCAGCTCCTCGCGCGGCCAGGCGGTCCGACCCACGTACCGCTTCTTCGCGCCGTGCGAGAAGAACGCCTCGTAGACCGACTGGAACTCGAACGTGACGCCCTCGTGGGTGAACCGACGGGCGACCGACTCGCCGAACTCCCGCGCCCCCTCGAGCGACGCGACCGGCGAGCGGACGAAGACGGAGTCCGTGTCGGAGTAGACGACCTCGTGCCCGTCCGCTTCGAGCTCGCGGATGATGGACGTGATCGCCTCCCGAGCGAACGCCGTGATCGCGGCGCCGATCTCCTTGTTCGTGAACCGGTAGAAGCTCGAGGCGAGCACGCCGTAGAA
>JASHYY010000016.1 GCA_030042815.1 Thermoplasmata archaeon
AGAACCGGAACATCGCCATCATGTCGTCGCTGCCGCCGCGCCGGCCCCCACCCTGCATCGGGGCGACGCGGATCGGACGGCCGAGGATCTGACCGAGCAACGCGGCGTACTCGGGTCCCGACAGGGGTCGGTCCGAGCCGAGGTCGATCTTTCTCCCCAGCGCGCGGGGTTCGTCGACCGCGAGGGCCACGGCTCTGGCCACCTCTCCGGGCGCAATGTAGGTGATGCGCACGCCCTCCGGAGTCATCCCAAAGACCTGCCCCTGCTCGAGCCCCTGCCGGATCATCTGGCCGTACGGGCCCGGAGGCGCATACAGGAAGGCCCCCGGCCGGAGCGACGTGAAGGGCACACCTTGGGCCGCGAGGTAGTCTTCCGTCTCCTTCTTGGCCCAAAAATGGGGAACGTCGGGGGCTTGGTCGCACTGAAGGCTGCTGAGCAGCACAAACCGCGGCACGCGCGCCCGCTGGGCCGCGTCCACGAGGTTTCGGTTTCCTTCGCGGTCGGTCCGCAGGGAGTCTCCTTCCTTCCGCTCCGAGTACCCGATCGCGGAAGTGACGACGGCCGAAACCCCCCGGGCGGCCTCTTCGAGCGATCTCGGATCCAGGAGGTCCCCCCGGACGATATCCACGCCTTTGGGCAGCTTCGAGACATCGGACCCGGGACGGACCAGGGCCCGGACGCTCTTGCGCCGAGACAGAAGCTCGCCCAGAATCAGCTGACCGAGGTACCCCGTCGCGCCGACCTGCAGAACCGGTCCGTGGGCTTCGTTCGAAGATGGAGGAGACATGGCAGCGGCCAAACGGGACCCGCTTATATTGACCGTAACGGACAAACCTACGTCACAGTCCGGAGATTTTCCTGTCCAGACCCCCACGGTCGTCGGGACCTCACGGGCCGCCGGGCGGTCCATGAATCGGTCGACCCACGTCGGTGGGCCTGGACGGAACGGGCGACGGCTCGTGTCGTGAGGGAGACGTCCGGCTCTCCCATAGAGACTTAGGTGGCATCGCACCTCGAGAAGCGCGTGCGTGCGGTTGGGCCGATCGTATTCTTGATCTTCGTCACTCCCTGCGTGGAGTTCCTGACCGGATCCAGCTCCGTCGGGGCGGCCGTGACGGTGCCGTCGGCGGCATTCACCTTCTTCGCGCTCACCTGGCCGAGCTACGCGCTGCCGGTGCTCCTCATCCGTGAGGCGGTCGCGGCTTGGAAGAAGGGGATCGCTTCGTTGTTGGCCCTCGGGATTGCCTACGGGGCCCTCAACGAGGGTCTTCTGGCCAAGACGTATTTTGTCGTGACTCCCACCGCCCCGTCTCTCGGCGGAGGGGTCGGACATTGGATCGGGGTGAATTGGCCCTGGGTGACGGAGATCACCCTGTTCCACATGATCGTGAGCATCTCCGTGCCCGTCGTGCTCAGTCTCCTCATCTTTCCCGAGACCCGGCAGGACCGGCTGTTGAGTGACCGCACGGTGCGGGCCTTCGTCGCGCTCATCCTAGGAGAGGTGCTGGCGATCACGACCGTGGAGTCGCTGTTCAGCCCGACGCTCCGGGCGCTGCTGCCTCTGTTGACCCTTCCGGCAGCCATCGTCCTCCTCGGGGTCTGGCTGGCCCGGCGACTTCCCGTCCCGGATACGACTCGGGTTCTCGCGGGCTCACTCTCGAAACCGTATCCCCTCGTGATTGCGTCGTTGGGATTCTTCGTGATCGTGTTCGTCCCGATCCTCGGATTCTTTCCTATCGCGTTCCTTCCCGTCGGGTCCTTGTCCGCAGGATTCTACGGCATGGGACCCATCTCGGGAGTCATCGGCACGATCTACCCGATCCCGCTCGCCTTCCTTGCCCTACGTTTCTTCGCCCGATACCAGGTGACGGAGCGCCAGCTCGCCGCCCTCATCACCGGGGCGATGCTCGTGCCCTTGGCCCACGCCCTCTCGGTCTTCGACCTCCCGCAGGGGGACTGGGCTGCGGCCCTGGTGTACATCGGTGCGATCGTTGTCGCGCTTCGACGGATCCGCGGGCGGGAAGCTCCGCTGACTCCGGCACCGGACCCATCGATCGCGGAAAGAGGACCCGAACGGACGTCGCGCTGACCTTTCCGACTTCCCGAGGTTCCGGATTCGAGGGTCGTCTTGCCAATGGCCGGGTCATCGTATGCCGCATAACGGGGCGGCGGCGGGGCTCAAGCCGCCGAACGACGGCCGAATCCGCGTAGGGATTTCGGCTCCGATCCTACCCCGGGGGTCGGACCGACTTGCCGTCGATCTCGATGCGAGCCCCGACGTTGACCACGATGCCGGAGAACGACACTTTATTCTTCCCGCCGGGGAGGAACTGGTTGTTGCCGACCGCGACGGTGATCGCGCCCTCCTCCCGGTCTTCGAGTTGCGGCGTGTTGTGCAGCTTCGGATTGAGTCCGATTCCGAGGTAGGCGGGCCGGTCGCGACCTTTTCCAGCCTTGCGGTAGGGCTTGTCGAAGAACGAGGCACCCTTGTCGTAGTGGTGGCGGACCAGCCGTCCGTGGCGGAACTCGAAGCTCCCGCCGGTGGACATACCGACGTCATTGTAGCTTGGCCGGTTGGCGACGATCCTCCCGTCCGCAACCGACGCGTCAAGCACGACTCGGACAACGCCCGTGGGGAGGATGTTGAGCATGCTGAACGGCGACTTCTTGTCCGCGTCGGTAACGCGACCCGCGTCGACCCGCGCTTCGTGATGGGCCAGTCCGAGCGTCAGGTCCGTTCCTTGGTCGTCGTGGATTCGGAGGCGGCGGCCGCGTTGCAGCGCCCGGGCGATCGGCTTCGCCACGGCGATCATTCGCTCGGGGTCGACCAGGGTGGCGTCGACCAGCTGGTTCACCCAGGCCGCTTGGTTCACTCCATAGACCTTGGCGAGGTTGGGGAAGGGGCGTCCGATATCGAGCCGGCTACCGCGAAGCCCCGCCTTGACCGCTGTCTTGTACCAGGCGGGGTTCCAACCGAACAACTTCTCGTTGCGCTTCGGACCGAGCGCCTCCAGCCGCAGCCGGTCGCCCGCGTTCCACATGTGGATGTA
>JASHYY010000171.1 GCA_030042815.1 Thermoplasmata archaeon
ACGACCGTGACGTCCGACGCCGGCTACCTCGGCCCGATCCTCGACGTGGTGCGTCGCTTCCGCGGTCTCGGCGGCGAGCTCCTGTTCGGCACCGACGTAGGGTACATGACGGACTACTCGACGGACGAGGAGTTCGAGTTGCTCGCGCGAGCGGGCTTCGACGCGACGTATATCCATCGGATGCTCACGACCGCTCCCGCCCGCCGGTTCGGGGTCTCCGACTCGGTTGGTTCCGTGGCTCCGGGAAAGGTCGGCGACCTCGTCGTCTTGGACGAGGATCCGGCCGATCGCGTGACGGCGTTCGCCCGGGTCCGGTGCACGGTCCGCGAGGGGAAGGTCCTGTGGGACGGTCGGACCTCCCGTTGACCTCCGACCGATCGGGCTCGGCCCTCTCCGTCGTATAACCACGGAAGGTCGCGCGCGGATTTTCCGGAGGTCGAGTACATCTACTCGCACGACGCTAGACGGTCGGGGTAGAGCCGTGCGCTCACCGTCGCTTCGGCGTTCCTCGCGGGCCGGGGTCCTTCTGGACCTCATTCTCGGAGTTTCGGTGCTCCTGCTCGGGGCGTTCGCCCTCTCCTGGCTCGGGTTCAACCTCCACGAGATACTTCGGGGCGCCGGTCGGTTCTTCGGCGTCGGCTAACGGAGGGCTTCCCTCCGGGGCGGCGCGATCCGGAGAAAGTCCCATCGGTCGAGGTTCTCGAGTCCCGGCCGCGGGTACCCGTGCGACCGCTCCCCGGCGACACCGGTGGTCACGTCCGTCGAGCCGGCTTCGGTCCACCGTCCGGCTACGGGCGCGGTGGCGACCCTGCCATGCGGGACTGCCTCGCGTTGCGCAGGAAGATCCGGTGGGCCTCGCACAGGAAGAACGGCACGGGGTCGCCGCTGTCGAGGGTCCGGAAGTTGTGCCATTCTGTGTCTCCGGAGCACTCCGAAGGGAAAGTCGGGTCGCCGGCACGCTCCGAACCGAGGACTCTCCTCCGGGCCTCACCGATCTGGCAGATGCTCGCGCTCATTCTCCCGATCGGAGGCGGAGCGGCGATTTCAAGCCCGCCCCGCACGGGAAACCGCGGGCCGGCCGTCCGGGCGAAACGAAGACCCGCTCTATCCGCCCCGGAGTCGTCGCACGATCTCCTCCGGGGTCGTGACGAGCACTCGCTCCAGACGCTCCGCGGGGACCCCCGCGCCGAGGGCGACCTTCCGGGCCTGGACCGGGGGGATCAGCTGCTCCGGGCCGTGCGCGTCCGAGTCGACGACGAGTTCGGCGCCGGCGGCGAGCGCCACCTCGACCACGTGGCCGTTGCACAGGGAGTGGCCCCGGCGACCCGAGATCTCGAGCGCCACCGAGTGGTCCCGGGCGAGCTCGGCGTCCTTCGGGTCGAGCAGGCCCGGGTGCGCCAGGACGTCCACGGCCCCGGAATCGATCGCGGCGTGGTTCGTGCCCGCGGGCACGGTCTCCACGATCGTCTCCCCGTGCACGATCACGATCTCCGCGCCGGCGCGCCGTGCCGCCCGGGCCGCGTCGGCGATCCGGCGCGGCGGGAGCTTCGTCAGCTCGACGCCGATGATCGGGAAGAACGCCGAGCCGTCCCACGCGGCCGCCTCCCGCCGGAGGTGCTCGAGCATCGGCTTCGGGTCCTCGGGCCCGAGGTGGTCCGTGAGGGCGAGCGCCCGGTGTTCCCGAGCCTCGGCCTCGACCCACATGTCGGTGGCGGAGGTCGTGCCGTCGGTGAGGTAGGAGTGGGAATGGAAGTCCACGCGCAGCGGGAACGGTCGCGAGTCGGACGTCGGAGGCGCCACACCGGCCGGAGGCGGCGCCCGACTTAGGGTTGACCCGGAGCCGCGCCGCACCGGCTGCGTCATGCGAACACGAGGTTGACGGTGCCGCTGAACGACGACCCCGGGGACGTGATCGTGAGGTTCATCGTGCCGTTCCCGTTCCCGACGATCGCGAGCGGGACCTGGATACCGCTCAGCGAGAATCCGGTGCTGTTCGTGGTGACGGAAACCACCGTGCAGGTCGACGAATTGAAGTTCGGAACCTCGAGCTCGATCGGCACCGCGGCGTTCGTGGACGAGTTGTAGCCGTAGTACCCGATCGGGTTGGTGTTCAGCCCGCACACGTTGTCCGGCGCCCAGATGTCGATGTACTGGACCTGGATCGACGGAGCGGTCGGCGCGAGATACTCGTACGCCACGATCGAGCCGACGATGAGCACCACCACCACGATCACGACGACGAGGAGGAGCCGGGTGTGCCGCCGACGCGGAGGCGGTGCGGGCCCCGGAGCGTACGGCGCCGCCGGGAACCCCGCGGCGCCGCCGTACGGGGGGCTCGGCCCCGTCGGCATCGGTGCGCCCGCCGGGGCCGAGGCAGCGACCGGGGCCCCGCAGTAGGCGCAGAACGCGGCGCCCGGGCTGACCGGGGCGCCGCAGGCCGGGCACTTTTTCGATTCCACGGCCCTCCGTACCTCGAGTGATATTTCTAGTCGACCCCCCCGAGGTTCCGGAGTCACCGACCGACGTCGGGGGCGGACCCCGCTGGGGCCGCTGCTAGCGGCGCCGACCGTTCGGCGCCGCGGTGTGTCGCCCCGCCGACCGGGACCCGCTCGATTCCCGGCCCCACCGCGTTCCGACGACGCGCCCAGGGTTACGGACCCGACGCAAGTCTATATCTCCGGAATCGTTGACGCGGTCATGCCGACGTACGTCGTCCTCGGCCACCTGACGGCGCAGGCGAAACGCAACCGCACCGAGTCGCTGAAGTCCCGGGACAAGACCTGGGCGGAGTTCCAGAAGAAGGGGCTCAAAATCACCGCCTACGAGACGCTC
>JASHYY010000172.1 GCA_030042815.1 Thermoplasmata archaeon
TGCATCTCGCGCAGCATCGACAGGGAGTTGTTGCTCGCGACCGAGTCGGTGCCGAGCCCCACCGGCGCCCCGGCGGCCCGGAGCTCGACGACTGGGGCGACCCCTCCCGATGCGAGCTTCAGGTTCGAGCTCGGGCAGTGGGCCACACCCACCGCCCGGCGGCCGAGGAGGGCGATCTCCTCTCCCGTGAGCCAGACGCCGTGGGCGGCGACGGAGGGAACGCCGAGGAACCCGATCTGCTCGAGCCAGAGCGCGGGCCGGACGCCGGTCTTCGCCTCGTGCTCGTGGACCTCGCGCCGGGTCTCCGAGAGGTGGAAGTGGCAGAACGTGCCCGAGCGCTCGGCGAGCTCCCGGGCGCCGAGCCAGGTCTCACGACCGCAGACGTAGACGCCCTGGGGCGCCGGGAGGGGCGTGACCCGAGGGTGCCCCTTCCAGCGGCCGACGAAGGCGGCGGCGTTGTCGAGCGGCCGGCCCTTCTGGGTCGTCAGCTCGGGGTCGAGGACCGCCCAGCCGAGGAACCCGCGAATCCCGAGGGCGTCGACGGCCCGGGCGACCGCGTCCTCGAAGTAGTAGAGGTCGAGGAACGAGGTCGTGCCGGAGAGCAGCATCTCCGCGATGCCGGCCCGGGCGCCGGCCTCCACGTCGGCCTCGGTGCGGCGGGCGTCGACGGCGAAGAGCGTCTCGAGAAAACCGGCGAGGTCCCGATCGTCGGCGAGGCCGCGGAGCGGCGCCATCGCGACGTGCGCGTGCGTGTTGACGAACCCGGGGACGACTGCGAACCCATGGCCCTCGATCACCGACGCCCCGTCCCGAGGCGCGTCCGGTCCGACGTGGGTGAACCGTCCCGCCTCGACCCGAAGGTCCCCGCGCACGACGCGACGCGCCGGGTCCTGCGTGACGAGCAGGGCGTTCGTGAGCACGAGCGGGGTGTCCGTGCCGGGGGTCGGCATCGCGAAGGGCACGAAGGTCGCCGATAAAGGCGTTGGTTCTCGCGCGGGTCGGTCCCGGCCGCAGCGGTGCCACTCGGGGCTTACCTCTAAGAAGGCCCCGAGCCAGAGCCGCCGACAGGACCGAGATGGCCTCCGCCGTTCCTACCGGAAGCGCCCCCCCGACGCCGCCCCCCGAGCTCACGGTGCACGAACGCCGACAGGCCGCCCGCCGGCGCCGGGTCCGCCGGGCGGCCTATTCGTTGCTGCTGGTCGGGGTGGTCCTCGGGGTCGGCACCGTCGGGTTCCACTCGATCGCCGGAGTCGACTGGGTCAACGCGTTCTACTTCGAGAGCATGCTCGCGACCGGCCAGGGCCCCCCGTTCTCGTTGACCACCGACTCCGCGAAGCTGTTCGCATCGCTCATGGCGTTCGTCTCGGTCGGGTCGGTCCTGACGAGCATCGTCTTCACGCTGGGCCCGATCGTCGCCCGGGCCTGGCGCGAGTGGACCGAGCGGGTCGAGCACGAGGTCCGTCACGTCGAGGAGGAGTTCCGCCACCTCGAGCGGCCCCGCTGAACGGTCCTGAGCCGTCCGTCCTAGATGTCGAGGTTCGTCACCTCGACGGCGTGTTCCTGGATGTACACGCGGCGGGGCTCGACCTCCTCGCCCATGAGCACCTGGAACAGCTCGTTCGCGTGGGCCGCGTCGTCGACCGTCACGCGGAGCAGCGTCCGGGCCCCCGGTCGCATCGTCGTCTCCGCGAGCTGCTCGGCGTTCATCTCGCCGAGCCCCTTGTACCGCTGGATCGTGACCCCCTTCGACCCCCCGAACTCCTTCAGCGTGACGTCACGCTCCTCGTCCGAGTACGCGTACTCCACGCGCGTCCCCTTCTGGAGCCGGTAGAGGGGCGCCTGGGCGATGTACACACGTCCCTCGCCGATGAGACCCGCCATCTTCCGGTAAAAGAGGGTCAGCAGGAGCGTGCGGATGTGCGCCCCGTCCACGTCCGCGTCGGTCATCAGGATGATCTTGTGGTACCGCAGGTTCGAGAGGTCCTGCTCGTCGCCGATCCCGATCCCGATCGCCTGGATCAGGGCCCGGATCTGCTCGTTCTCGAGCATCTTGTCCAGCCGGGCCTTCTCGACGTTCAGGATCTTGCCGCGGAGCGGGAGGATCGCCTGGAACTCGCGGTCCCGTCCCTGCTTCGCCGTCCCGCCCGCACTGTCCCCCTCGACGATGAACAGCTCGCACTCCGCCGGGTCGCGGGAGTGGCAGTCGGCGAGCTTTCCCGGAAGACCCCCTCCCTCGAGCAGCCCCTTGCGTCGGGTCAGCTCCCGGGCCTTGCGCGCGGCCTCGCGGGCCTGGGAGGCCTGGACCGCCTTGATGATGAGCCCCTGGCCGGCCGCCGGGTGCTCCTCGAGATACTCGGCGAGCTTCTCGTTGACGACGCTCTCGACCTGCCCCTTCACCTCGGAGTTGCCGAGGCGCGCCTTCGTCTGGCCCTCGAACTGAGGCTCGAGGACCTTCACCGAGAGGATCGACGTGAGTCCCTCGCGAACGTCCTCCCCGGTGAGCCCTTCCTTGTCCCCCTTCACGAAGCCGCGCTTGCGCGCGTAGTCGTTGAGGGTCCGCGTGAGCGCCGCGCGGAGGCCGACCACGTGCGTCCCCCCGTCGACGGTGTTGATGTTGTTCACGAACGCGAGGGACGTCTCGTTGTACCCGTCATTGTACTGGATCGCCACCTCGATGTCGGTCGTGTCGCGCTTCGAGTGGAGGTAGATCGGCGGTCGGAAGAGGACGTTGGATGCCTGGTTCAGGTCCTCGACGAACTCGGTGATCCCGCCGGCGTGGTGGTACGTTTCGTGGGCGTTCGTCCGCTCGTCGTGGAACTGGATCGTCACTCCGGCGTTGAGGAACGACAGCTCCTTCAGTCGACGGGCGATCGTGTCGTGGTCGAAGGCGACGGTCTCGAGGATCGTCGCGTCCGGTTTGAAGCGCGCTTCCGTGCCGGTCGTCTCCGACTTGCCGACGACCTGGAGCGGCGCGACCGGCGCGCCGCGTTCGTAGCGCTGGAAGTACTCCTGTCCGTTGCGGAAGACCCGGACCTCGAACCACTCCGACAGTGCGTTCACGACGTGGACGCCGACCCCGTGGAGGCCGCCCGAGACCTTGTAGGTGTTCCGGTCGAACTTTGACCCCGCGTGCAGGACCGTCATCACGATCTCGAGCGCCGGGCGGTTGTACTTGGGGTGGTTCTCGACCGGGATCCCCCGGCCGTTGTCCTTGACCGAGCACGACCCGTCCGAATGGAGGGTCACGACGATCTCGTCGCACGCCCCGGCGAGGACCTCGTCGATCGAGTTCTCGACGACCTCCCAGACCAGGTGATGCAGGCCCCGGGCGTCCGTCGAACCGATGTACATCCCGGGCCGTCGGCGGACGGCAGAAAGGCCCTCCAGTACCTGGATGGAACTGGCGTCGTACACGGGCGCATCTACCGTCTGCTGGGCCATCGGAAATCGCCGGCCGGAACCGACGTACCCATGCGAGCCGGGAGCGCGTTATAACGCTTGGGTTTCGAAGGAAAGTCGACCCTCGTCCGACCCCCGGTCCGGAGCCTTTTTCAATCCCTGGAGGAGCCTCGTCCCGGCCCCTTCCGGACGCCTGTTTTCCGGTCGTCGGACGCTCCGGTCGCGTCCCTCGGCAAACCCCTAATAGTGGCCTCTCCCCTGCTCGCGACCGGCCCGATGCCCGAGAACGAGACCGAGGTCTCCTCGAAGGAGGCCTCCCCGGCCGCCCCGGTTCCGGCCGCCGAGGGAGCCGCCGGAGGCCCGCCCGCGGAGGACTGGCAGACCCGGTACCGCTACCTCCTCGCCGACTTCGAGAACTTCCGTCGCCGGGTCGACCGGGAGCGGGAGGGGATCACCCGGCAGGCCCGGGCCGGGATGATGCGCGAGCTGCTGCCGATCATCGAGGCGTTCCGCTCCGCCCGGGACGCGCTCCCGCACCTTCCCGCGAACGACCCGGTGCGCAAGGGGCTCGAGCTCCTCGACCGGGAGTGGATGAAGTTCCTGAAGCACGAGGGCGTCGAGCCGGTGGCGGAGCCCGGTCGGCCGTTCCGTCCCGACGAGGCCGAGGCGGTCGGAGAGTCCCCGGTCTCCCCGGACCATCCGGAGGGCACGGTGGCCGAAGTCGTCCAGCAGGGGTATCGTTTCTTCGGGGGCTTGCTGCGTCCCGCGAAGGTGGTGGTCGCGCGAGGAGCTGCCACCGAGCCGTCCGAGACGCCGCCCGGAACGGGCGCCCGGAGCGCGTAGGAGACGACCGACGATGGAACGATCCTCCGAGGTACCGGGATTCTACAAGCGGTCGATCGCCGAGCGGCGCGCGTTCGTGCGGGAGTGGGCGGGCCTTTCCGAAGAGGAGGCCCGGGCGCTGGAGTTCCCTCCGGGGATCGACCCCGCGAGCGTCGACCGGATGATCGAGAACGTCATCGGGGTGATGCCGGTCCCGCTCGGCGTCGCCACCAACTTCCGGATCAACGGCAAGGACCTGCTCGTGCCGATGGCGATCGAGGAGCCGAGCGTCGTCGCGGCCGCGTCGAACGCCGCGAAAGTCGCCCGGGCCAGCGGCGGGTTCTTCGCCCAGACGACCGACCCCGTGATGATCGGCCAGGTGCAGATCCTGCACGTGCCGGACCCGGCGTCCGCACGGCTCAAGATCCTCGACCGGAAGGCCGAGCTCCTCGCCGCGGCGAACGCGAAGGACCCGGTCCTCGTGAAGTTCGGCGGCGGCGCGAAGGACCTCGAGGTCCGGATCCTGCCGTCGCCGCGGGGCACGATGGTCATCGTCCATCTCCTCGTGGACGCGCGCGACGCCGGAGGCATGAACGCCGTCAACACGATGTGCGAGGCGCTCGCGCCCGAGTTCGCCCGACTCACCGGCGGCAAGGTCGTCCTGCGCATCATCTCGAACCTGGCCGTCCACCGCCTCGCGCGGGCCCGGGCGACGTTTCCCGCGGAGCTCCTCCGGACCGAGACCGCGAGCGGTCCCGAGGTCGTCGAGGCGCTCCTCGACGCCTACGCGTTCGCGGTCGCCGACCCGTTTCGCTGCGCGACCCACAACAAGGGGATCATGAACGGGATCTCGGCCGTCGTCCTCGCGACCGGGAACGACTTCCGGGCGATCGAGAGCGGCGCCCACACGTACGCGGCCTGGACCGCGGCCGCGTCGGGCGCGGTCGTACGGCCGCTGACGACCTACGAGAAGGACGCGGCCGGCAACCTCGTCGGCACGATCGAGCTGCCCGCCCCGGTCGGGCTCATCGGCGGCGCGACGGCCGTACACCCGACCGCCAAGGCGATGGTCAAGCTCCTCGGGGTGAAGAGCGCCCGCGAGCTCGGCGAGGTCCTGGCTGCGGTCGGGTTGGCGCAGAACTTCGCCGCCATGCGGGCGCTCGCGACCGAGGGGATCCAGCGGGGCCACATGGAACTGCACGCGCGCAACATGGCCGTCAGCGCCGGGGCCCGTCCCGACGAGGTCGACCGGGTGGTCGAGCGGCTCCTCGCGGACCACCAGGTCCGATTCGACCGCGCGAAGGCGATCGTCGAGGAGCTGCGGCACGGCTCAGGATGAAGGTCGGGGTCCTCGCGCTCCAGGGTGACGTCCCGGAGCACTTGCTCGCACTCGCACCGCTCCTCCCGAAGGGCGACCTCGTCCCGACCCGGACCCCGGCCGACCTCGCGCGCATCGACGCCCTATTCCTGCCCGGCGGCGAGTCGACCACGATCGCCCGTCTTCTCCAGAAGGCCGGGCTCTGGACTCCGATCGGGACGCGTCTCGCGAAGGGGATGCCGGTCCTCGCGACGTGCGCGGGCTTCATCCTCCTCGCGCGCAGGCTCGCCCCGAGCCCGGCCGGTCGCGACCCTCCGACCTACGGCCTCGTCGACGTCACGATCCGGCGCAACGACTACGGTGCCCAGCGCGAGTCGTTCGAGGGACCGGTCCGAGTCGAAGGGCTCGCGGGAGGTCCGTTCCCCGGCGTCTTCATCCGGGCCCCGAGGGTCGTCTCGGTCGGGCCCGAGGCCAAGCCGTTCGCGTGGCGGGACCGGGAGGTCGTCGGGGTTCGCCAGGGTACGATCTGGGCGACCACCTTCCACCCCGAGCTGTCCGGCGACCTCCGACTCCACCGGATGTTCCTGAAGATGGTCCGGCCGAGGACCTAGCGCAGCGCGACGGCGACCAGAGCCACGACCAAGAGCGCGAACGCGACCCCTCCCACGAGCGCCAGCCAGAGCCGGGTCCGACGCGACCCGCGACGCCAGCTACCGAAGAAGATCGGGACCGGACCGACGAGGATGAGCCCTCCCGTGCCGCCGGTAGCGCCCGGATTCGGGGACTCGCCCGGGTCGGCGGGACCGGGGCCCGGGTCGGGCGCTCCCTGTTCTCGCCACGCGAGCCAGGGAAGGAGGAAGATCCCGGCGATCAGAGCGACGACGCCGAGGACGAACTCCGACGAACTCCCGGACACGACGGGGACGATCACGACGAGGGAAAGGGTCGCCGCCCCCCGTCGGACCGCATCCGCTACGAGCAGCACCCCGGCCACGAGGAGAAGGAGGGGGGCGATCGTCGCAGCGCGCACGCCAACGGATCGACGGGCGCGCACATCGAGGTTGCGCTTCAGTGGTACGTGTCGAAACGGTACGGCTCGAGCGGAAGCTCGCCGAGGGCCATTAGGAACTCGGGGGGCGTCAGCACCGGCTTCGGATAGTTCGGCCCGTCGTCGAGCGCG
>JASHYY010000173.1 GCA_030042815.1 Thermoplasmata archaeon
AACTGGTCGCCGTTGTGCGCGGCGGCCGCGAACGAGAGCATGCTGCCGATTCCGGCGAGCGCGCGCGAGTTCGTGGTGAAGATCTCCGCCTCTACCAGGAAGAACCAGCCCGCGGTCCAGGACAGGACCGAGTTGTAGACGAGCCGGTTGACCGTCGCCGGGAAGAGGACGCGACGGAACCGCAGCATGCCCCGGACCCGGTAGGTGTCCGCGGCTTCCCGCAGCTCGGCCGGGAGCGTCTTCAGCGACTCGTAGACCCCGAAGACCATGTTCCAGGACATCGAGGTGAAGATGAGGATGACCGAGGCGATGTTCGGTCCGAGCCAGCTGCCGGAGCTCGGAAAGTTCAGGAGCAGGACGATGACGACGGGGAAGAACCCGAGGATCGGGATCGACTGGAGGATGTCGAGGATCGGGATCATCACGCGTTCGCCGGGGCGGTGCGTCGCGGCGTAGTACCCGTACGCGAGTGCGAATCCGAGGGACAGGGCGTAGGCGGAGAGCATCCGGAGGAACGAGTAGAATACGTCGACGCTGGCCACGGGCAGATAGCCGGCGATCCCCCCGACCGAAAGGCCCTCGCTCGCGGTCAGGACGAGCGCGGCCGCGGCCGGGATCCCCACGTACAGCGCCAGGGACCGCCCGGCGCTCGGCAGGAGGCGCGGTTTAGGGGCGGAAGTCGCCGAGGAAGGAGGGGGCCCCGGAGGACCCGCCTCCGTCGTCGTGGCTCCCGTGCCCCCTTGCGGGCGGACGATTCCCCCTGCGGCCATGCGACCCCCCGGGCATGGATTGGCGGTGCACGGAACCCGGATATTTGTGCGATGTGGTGGTACCCGGCGGGACCGGACCGGGACCGAGGTTCGCTCTCGGCAACGTTTATCAACGGCCCGACGCTGGCGCCCGCGTAGCCCCGTGGTGTAGTGGCCAATCATGCGAGACTCTGGATCTCGCGACGCAGGTTCGAACGCCGCGGGGGAACGCGCCCCCGAGGGCCGGAACTCCTGCCGGGGCTACTGCGCGCGCGTTCGGCGATTCACGGTGCGGGGGTGCTCCAGCTCGGCCAATCCGCCCCGATCGGACGGGGCCAGCGAGGCAGGGCTTAGGACCCTGTTGCCTAGGGCATGCGCCGGTTCAAAGGACCGTCGGCCCCTCGAGGACCGGGGTCGGGAACTCCGGCCCCCCGCACTTCGACCCTCGCGCGGGTGAGGCCGGGCCATGACCCACGGCCCGGTGCCCACCCCAGAGCAGCTCCTCGCGCTTGAGCCGGAAGGGGCGGACCGCCTCTTGGACGACCTCGAGCGCTCAGTCCCGGTCCATCCCGTGTACCGAAGCATCGACTCCGGTTCGGCGACCGAGGCGATCGTCTTCGGCGACACGCACGGGGACTGGCGGTCGACGCTCGAGGCGGTCGCCCGATTCACCGCCGACCCGCCCTCTCGCTACCTTATCGGACTGGGGGATTACGTCGACCGGTCCCCGATCGACTGCCCCGACGGTTCGGTCGCCAACGCTCTCCATCTCCTCGCGCTGGCGGCCCGGTTCCCCGACCGAGTGCTGCTGATCCAGGGAAACCACGAGACGGTCCGACGTGTGCCCGTCGTTCCCCACACGCTGCCCGAGGAGGTCGACGAACTCTGGGGTCCCGAGGAGGAGCGGTACGAACGACTGGTCGCGCTGCTCGAGCGCGGGCCGCTCGCTGCAACGACCCGGAACGGGATCTACTTCGCGCACGCGGGGTTCCCTCGGTCACCAGACCGAAATCGTTGGACCGCGTCGTTCGACGACCTTGACGAAGAGCGGCTCTGCGAGGTCGTTTGGGCCGAATGCGAAGCCTCGCGGAACCGCCGGGGGGCCGCCCGTCCGTGGGGGGCACGCGACCTCGACACGTTCCTTCGGGCGAGCGGCCAGCGGCTCTTCCTCCGGGGGCACGACCCCGACGTGGCCGGCCTCCCGCTCTACGCCGGACGCTGCCTCACCCTGCACACGACCCGGATCTACGAACGCTACGGAGGGGTGATCGTCGCCCGCGTCCCGCTCGCGTCCCCGGTCGCGAACGTCGCGGACCTGCGGGTCGAGCATCTGCCGACCGAGGGACGGTCGTACCCCGTTCCCGAGTAGAGCCCGGCAGCTCGGGGTAGCTCGCTCACACGCCGCCGAAGAGGTTCCGTTCGAGGAGCCCGATGTCCTCCGCAGCGGCGGCGCGTCGATACCGCTCGAGTCGCTCGCGGTTGACCTCGAGGAAGTCGTCCCCCCCTCGGAAACCGGCGAGCAGGTCCCGGGCTTCGAGCGGTCTTCCGAGGATGTAGACGGCGGCGCTCAGGGCCTCGACCGTGTTGAGCTGGGCGACCCGGCCGTAATGCTGCGGGTTGGTGGCGACCAGCAGCGGCAGTCGGCGGCGTCGGCCGACGGGTCGGGTGCCCGCCTCGGTCCCGGGGAAGCGACCCCGCTCGGACAGGCGATTCCAGGAACAGTCGACCGCGAGCACCCCGCCGTCCTCCGCGGCCCGCCGGTCGGCCGGCGAGAGGGGCGTCGGCGCGTATGGGTCGAGCACCACGCCCCGCGCCGCGGCCCGAGCCTCGGCCGGAGCCCGGACGGCACGGCCCCACCGGAGCAGACGACGGCCGGTGCACGCCTTCGGGTGGTCCTCGCCCGCGAGAACGATCCGGAGCTCGAGGGACCTTCTACGCGGGGGGCTGGGCGTACTCCCGGAAGATCGCATGGAGTTCCCGGGTCAGCCGGAGGGCATCGTCCCTCGGTCGCTGCCAGAGGTTGCGACCGAAGATGATCCCGGTCGCGCCCGCGTCCAAGGACGAGCG
>JASHYY010000174.1 GCA_030042815.1 Thermoplasmata archaeon
CGAACGCGCCCACCCCGCGGCCCGTGGCGAGCGGCCGCAGGTACCGCTCCTTCTGCTCCTCGGTTCCCCACGTCAGGATCGGACGGGCGCACACCGACAGGTGGACCGCGACGAGCACGGCGATCGCCGCGCTCGCCCGGGAGAGCTCCTCGAGGACCGCCACGGTCGAGCGGACGTCGCCGCCGGTCCCGCCCCACTCGGGAGGAAGTCCGACCCCGAGGAAGCCGGCGTCGGCGACGCGGGCGACCAGCGCGTCCGGGATCCGGTCGTCGCGGTCGATCGAGGCGGCCAGCGGGGCGACCTCGCGTTCGGCGAACGCCCGGGCCCGCTCCCTCCAGGCCCCGGCGTCGACCCGGTCGGCAGGGTCCACGGCGGCACGGAGCGCGACGAACCCTTAAGGTGTGGCGCCGGGTCGCGCCCGGCGGTCGCCGGGAGGACGATGACCGCGACACCCACTCCGAAGGACCGGTTCACCTCGCTCGACACGCTCGCTCTCGTCCGGGAGCTGCGGGCCCTCGACCGGGCTCGCGTCGACAAGGCGTTCGACGTGGCGGGGGGCGGGTGGTCCCTCGCGTTCCGCGTCCCGGGCCTCGGTCGGCGCGAGCTCGTCCTCCTCCCGGGTCGCTATGGGGCCCTGCTTCCCGAAGCCGGCGACCACGGCGACGAGCTGTCGCCGTTCGCCCGCGAGCTGCGGCGCCTCCTCACCGGTGCGACCCTCCGCTCGGTCGCCGAGCCGAGCGGCGAGCGGCTCGTGGAGCTCTCGTTCGGCCGGGCCGAGGACCCGTCGGAACTCCTGGTCGCGTTCGAGATCTTCGGCTCGGGGAACCTCCTGGTCGCGCGGGGCGGAAAGATCGCCGCGGTGGCGTACCCCCGGCAGTGGGCGCACCGGACGGTGCGGGTGGGCGCCCCGTATGCCCGCCCGCCGTCGCGGCCGGACCCATGGTCGATCGGGACCGACTCGCTGCGAGAGGAGCTGGCGCGCTCGAGAACCGACCTCGCCAGCACGGTCGCGGCTCGGCTCGCGCTCGGCGGGCCGATCGCGGAGGAGCTGCTCGCCCGGGGAGGCTGGAATCCGCAGGAAGCCGCCGCTCCCGACGCCGAGCGGGTCGGAGCCCGCCTGCACGAGGAGATGGCCCGGCTCTACGACGAAGTCGGCGAACGTCCGACCGGTCACCTCGTCCGCGTCGGGGGAGTTCCCGTCGACGCGACGCCCTATCCGTCACGGCGATGGGAGGGAGTTGAGGACGTCGAAACCGCGGCGTTCCCGACGTTCTCGGAGGCCGCGCACGAGTACTTCCGGGCGCTCGTCCCCGCGCCCGTTAGTCCGGCGGAATCCGAGGAGCTCAGGACCCGCCGCGACCTCGAGCGCCTCGTCGAGCAACAGCGCCGCGCGGTCGAGGAGCTCGCGAACGCGGCGGACTCGCTGCAGGCGCAGGCGGAGGCGATCTTCGCGCACTACCCCGACGCGGAGGCCGCCCTCGCGGCGGGCCGAGCGAGGGCCGAGCCGCCCCGGACGGTCGACGCGAGACTCGGCAACGTCTCCGTGTCCCTCTCGCTCGAGAGGTCCCTGCGGGAATCGGCCCAAACGCTGTTCGAGGAGTCGAAGCGCGTTCAGGGGAAGCTCGCCGGGGCCCGGTCGGCGCTACAGGAGTCGGAGCGCCGGCAGGCCCGGCCCGCCGTCGCCGGCCCGGCGGCGGAAGGAAGGCCGTCACGCCGCCCGTCCCCGCCCCGAAAGACCCACTGGTTCGAACGATACCGCTGGTTCCTGAGCTCGGAGGGCGCGGTCGTGATCGCGGGGCGGGACGCGGCGTCGAACGACCAGGTCGTGAAGCGCCACCTCAAGGAAGGAGACATCTACGTCCACGCCGACCTCCACGGGGCCGCGAGCGTGGTCGTTAAGCACCCGGCGGCCGGCGCCCCCGAGCTCACCGAAACGACCTACCGCGAGGCCGGCCAGTTCGCGGCGTCGTTCTCGAAGGCGTGGCGGGCCGGGCTCGCGTCCGCCTCGGCGTTCTGGGTCACGCACGACCAGGTCTCGAAGTCGGGGGGGAGCGGCGAGTTCGTCGCGCGCGGAGCCTGGGTCGTCCATGGCACGAAGCACCTCCTCCGCGACCTGCCGCTCGAGCTCGCGCTCGGAACGGTCGACTACGAAGGAGAGACCCGCTGGACCGCGGCCCCGCCCGAGGCGGTGCGGCGCCGGGGTACCGCCCGGTTCCTTCTGACTCCCGGGCCGGAGCGGGAGCGGTCGGATCGGGAGGCGGACCTCGTCCGCGAGCTGGGGCTCGACCGGTCGCTCCTCCAGTCGCTCCTCCCGGCCGGGGGCATCTCCGCCCGTCGGGCGTAGACCCGGCCGACCTCGACCGCGCGGAACCGGTCGCCCGGACGGCGCCAGGTCCGACCGGCCGCGCGCAGCCCGACGATCCGGAGCTCGGCCCCGTCGACCCGGATTTCGGTGCCGACCTCGAGGACGGCCTCCTCGGGCCACCGCTGCCGTACCGTCCGTGTCCGTGCGCCCTCGAC
>JASHYY010000175.1 GCA_030042815.1 Thermoplasmata archaeon
ACCTGAGCTCGATCGCGGTCCGACGCGAGCTCCTCGCGGGCGATGGCGGGGCGGCGTTCGAGGCGACGATGCTGCCCGACCAGGCCCTCTACCTCGCGGCCGTCCTCGCCGGCCGACCGGCGTTCCTCGACGACCGGCGGCTCACGCGCTACCGGTACTATCCGGGGAACGTCACGCGCGAGGTCCCCTGGCTCGGGCGGGCCGAGGTCGCCTACCGCGACATGGCGGAGGTCGCGGGACGGCACGGCGCGCGCGAGGTCGCCGACTGGCTGCGCGAGCAGTCGGTCCACTACGGCCGGATGTTCCGCGGCAGCTCCCTCGTCCAGCGCGTCGCCGAGGGCGCCGGACGACGCGAGGTGAGCGGGCGTACCGCCGAGTACCTCCGCTACCTCGCCCGCCACCCGCGCGAGCGGCAGTGGACGCTCGACACCTGGGCCGCGGGCGTCTACGGGGTCGGCTACGTGCCGCTCGGGCCCGTCATCGCGCGGCTGGCGCGCTCGCGGCTGGCGGCGCGCTCGGACGGCTGACGGGCGACCCGGCGGTCGCTCGGGGCCCGGCGACGCTCCTCGGCGGCGGAGGGATCGGTGCGTCGGGCGGCGGGGTCGCCGCCCGGATCCGTTCGGCGGCGAGGCGACAGTACTCGGCGGAGGAGTCGATGTTGAGGTAGTGGCGACCGAGCCGACGGGCGACCGCGGCGACCGTCCCGGTACCGCCGAACATGTCGAGGACGACGTTCCCGCGGTAGCTGTAGAACTTCACGAGGCGCTCGATCAGCTCCTCGGGGAACGGCGCGGGATGGCCCTTCCGACGGCGCTCCGGCGGGATCTGCCAGAAGCCGTCCGAGAACCGCTCGAACTCGCGGGCGGTGATGTCGACGGCGGCGGGGTCGCCGGGGAGCCTCCACTGCCCCTTCGAGAAGACGAGCACGTACTCCCACGACGGGACGATGTGGGGGTTGGACGGGCTCCGCCAGCTGCCCCACGCGGTCCGCCGGCCCATCGTCTGCTTGTACCAGATGATCTCGGTCCGCATGATGTAACCGAGCGCGCGGAGGTCGCGCGAGAGGTCGTGGTGGATCGGCCGGAAATCCTTGATCGAGGTCGGCGCGACGTTGAGGACGAACCGCCCTCCCGGGACGAGGACGCGGTGCAGCGCGCGCCAGACCCCCTTCAGCCACTCGAGGTACTGGTCGGGCGGGAGGTCGTCCGAGTACCCCCGGTACTCGATCCGCACGTTGTAGGGCGGGCTCGTGACCGCGAGGTGGACGCTCTCCGCGGGGAGGCGCTCGAGCACCGTCCGCGCGTCCCCGCGCACGACCCGGTCGAAGACGCGCAGCGCCGCGGGCCGGCGGGTCGACAAAGGCATCGGCGCGCGAGAAGGGTCGGCTCAGATGAGCGTTCGCCCCGGACCCCCGGCTCCGCCGTCGGCCCGCGTCACGCCGGCCGCGTCGGCGACGCGCTCCGCGATCGCGAACGACGCGGTCGCCGCGGGGCTCGGCGCGTTCAGGACGTGGAGCGCGCGCTCCCCCCGGACGAAGACGAAGTCGTCCTCGAGCGTCCCGTCCGGACGCACCGCCTGGGCCCGCACGCCGCTCGTCCGCTCCCCGAGGTCCTCGGGGAGCGCGTCCGGCCAGAGCGTGCGGATCGCGGCGAGGTACGTCGCGCGGCTCCAGGAGCGCATCCACTCCCGGGCCGCGAACTGGCCGTAGCGCCGGGCGAGCCCGACCGTCCCCGGGAACATCGCCATCCGCGCGAGCTCGGCGGCCTCCCACTGCCCGCGCCGGTACCCCTCGCGGGCGAGCGCGAGCGCCGCGTTCGGCCCGGCGAGGAGCTCCCCGTCGACGGTCGGGGTCAGATGGACGCCGAGGAACGGGAGCTCCGGGTCCGGCACCGGGTAGACGAGGCACGGGACGCGCGCGCGGAGGCGCGGAGAGAGATGGTAGAAGTCCCCGCGGAACGGGACGATCTCGATGGGCGAGCGCGTCCCCATCGCCTCGGCGACGAGGTCGGCCTCGAGGCCGGCGCAGTTCACGACGTAGCGGGCCCGGCGCTCGCGGCCTCCGCCCTCGAGCCGCCAGCCGTCGTCTGTCCGGTCGGCGAGGGCGATCGGCGACCCGGTCTCCACCGCGACGCCGGCCGCGGCGAGCCGCTCGGCCAGGCGGTGGGCCACCGCCGGGTAGTCGATGATGCTCGCGCTCGGGACGTCGAGGGCGCCCGCGCCCGCGACCCCGGGGAGCCGCATGGCGAGCGCGGCGACGTCGAGGCGACGAACCGACGTAACTCCGTTCTGCGCGGCCCGTCGTTCGAGCTCTCCGAGCGTCGCGAGCTCCGACGGGTTCGAGGCCACGATCAGCTTGCCGACCGGTCCGACCCGGATCCTCTCCTGCGCCGCGAACGCGAGCAGCTGGGCCCGGCCCTCGAGGCACAGACGGGCCTTGAGCGACCCCGGCTTGTAGTAGACTCCCGAGTGGACCACTCCGCTGTTGTGCCCGGTCTGGTGGGCGCCGACCCTCGGCTCCTTGTCGAGCACCGCGACCGACCAGTCGGGTCGGCGGTCCCGGATCGCCCGCGCGGTCGCGAGGCCCACAATCCCCGCGCCGACGACGACCAGGTCGAACCGCTCGCCCGCCACGCCCCACCCCCCGGCTTCTCGTACCCGAAGCGGCGGAGAAGCGAGCCGCTCCTAAGTATAATCGCCTCCCTCACCGGCGCGGTTTCGCAGGGTCCGCCGCGTCGTGCCACGGCGCGACATGCCCTCCGTTCCGCGCTTGACGAAACTTTGTTATAATCTCCCCTCGGGTCGCTCTCCCGGGTGCGCCATGCCC
>JASHYY010000176.1 GCA_030042815.1 Thermoplasmata archaeon
ACGATCCTGAACGCGCTGCTCGGGGTCACCTGGGCGTTCATCAGCACCGCGAGCACGCTGTTCCTCGTCCGCCTCGTGGGCCGGTCGGCCCGGGGCCGAGCCCTCGGTCTCTACAACGCGATCGCGGGGGCGGGCGGACTCCTCGGGACGCTTCTCGGCGGCTGGCTCTACGCGACGTTCGGCGTCCAGATCGCCTACTCGATCGCCGCCTTCACGGTCGTCCTCGGTGCGGCCGCGCTCCTCCCGATCCCGCTCCACATGTTCCAGCTCCCCCACCGGGCCGCGCACCGCCACCTGCTCGCTCGCAGCACCCGGGCGACGGCCGGCTCTCCGCCGCTCGTCGCCGTCGGCCGCCGTCCCTAGCCCGGGTCAGCCGAACCCGTAGAAGATCTCCCCGGTGAGCGTTCGGATGACGTAGCCGAGCGCCAGGTTGCCGAGGAAGACCTCGAGGTCGGCCGGATAGTCGCGGATCGTGCACGAGCGGAACCCGAGCTGGCCGACGGCCACGGGGTCGGCACCCCGGAGGACCGCGAAGCGTCCGGTGAGGCGCTCGTTGATGGTGAAGCGGACGCCGCCGTACTCGATCGTCATCGGGCCGAAGGTCGAGGACTGCGTGCGCCAGGTCGCGTCGCCCATCTGGATGCGGATCTCGTCCGACTTCGCCCGGTAGGTGACGGTCGAGTGGACCTCGTCCGGAGCGGCCGCCCGGTAGACGACGTAATCGGTCGAGAACAGCGCCGCGAGCCGACGGCCGAGGCCGGCTTCGGCCGATTCCTTCGGCCGGCCGACCCAGGCCTCCTCTCCGACCTGGATCTCGATGACGTTCTTCAGCACACGGGCGGTCGCCTGGATCATCGGGCGCCCGGGGGCGTAACCGGCCCAGACGTAATAATGACGGCCCGGCTCGGAGAAGCGTGGTTCTCCCAGCGCCGGTGCCGCCGGCCGCCGAGCGCGCCGTCGGAATGGAGTTTTACGTCACCTCGTCGCCCCCCGTGTTGGGGCGGTTGAAATCGACGGAAGAGGAGTTCCGGGTCCGGGAAATCTCGAGCTATCCGATGCCCGACCCCGACGGGCCGTACTCGGTCCTGCGCGTCGAGAGCCGAGGGTGGGAGCAGCACGAGCTCGGGGCCGCGATCGCCCGACGCCTCGGTCTCCCGCCCTCCGGAGTCCAGTGGTCCGGGACGAAGGACCGCCGGGCCGTCGCCGAGCGCCTCCTCTCCTACCGCGGGGCCCTCCCCGAACGGGACCTCGACCTCCCGCGGGTCCGTCTGCTCGAGGCGTACCGGGCCCGGGACGGTCTCGTGCTCGGCCACCATTACGGCAACGCGTTCGAGATCCGCGTGTCCGAGCTCGCGTTCGCCCCGGAGGCGGCGTGCGAGGCCTTCCGGTCGACGGAGGCCGAGCTGCGTCGGGTCGGGGGGTTCCCGAACTTTTTCGGACCCCAGCGCTTCGGCGAGGTCCGGCCGATCACCCACGAGGTCGGCCGCTGGGTCGTGCGCGGCGACCTCGCTACCGCGGTCGACGTCTATCTCACCGCCCGTCCCGTCGGCGGCGCCCCGGGAGGAGGGGACTCGGCCCGGGCCGCCTTCGCCGAGCACCGCGACGCGGGCCGCGCGCTCGCCGAGTTCCCGGCCGAGTACCGGTTCGAGCGCACGCTCCTCGAGCACCTCGCGAGGGGGCATCCGGCCGACCGCGCGTTCCGGGCGCTCTCCCGCGACCTGCGGCTGCTGTTCGTCCACGCCTATCAGTCCCTCCTCTTCAACCGCTGGCTGAGCCGCCGCGCCGCGGAGGAGATCGCGCTCGACCGGCCGGTCGCCGGTGACCGCATCCTCCGGGCCGGCCGGGACGGCTCGCTCCGCGGCCAGGACTCGGTGCCCGTGAGCGAGGACAACGAGCGAGAGTGCGCGGACCTGGTCTCCCGCGGCCGTGCCCTCCTCGCCGGCCCGATCGTTGGGTTCGACACGGTCGTGGGCGACGGGCCCGCCGGCCGCATCCTCGCGGAGGTGCTCGCCGAGGAGCGGGTCCGTCCGGACGATTTCAAGGTCCCGGTCGCGCCCGAGGTCGCGAGCCGGGGTACGTGGCGTCCGGTCCTCCTGCCCGTGCCCCCCCTCGGATGGGCGGCGGACGGGGACGGGGTCGAGGTGCGCTTCGCGCTCCCCAAGGGGGCGTACGCGACCGTCCTCCTCCGGGAGTTCCTCAAGACGGGCGCCACGCCGGCGCCGTCCGTCGCCGGTCCAGCCGAGCCTACTAATACCTGACCCCCGAGTGCGAGCGTCCGACCACGACCCACCGATGGCGATCGAGTCTCCCCGACCGTACCTGTACCCGACCCAGTCGGGGGCCGTTCCCCCGACGCCGCCGTCCGACCGGGAACGCCCGATCGCGCGGGTGCCGACCGGAGTCCCCGACTTCGACTACCTCACCGGCGGGTTCCCGCTCGGGTCGACCGTCCTGCTCTCGGGCGAGGCGGGCGCGGGGCACCAGGAGTTCGCGCTGACGAGCGCGGCCCATCTCATGTTCCGCTTCGACGACCCGCTCCGCCACCGGTTCTACCTCGGGAGCGCCAAGGGTCCGTTCCAGTACCCGGAAGGTGTCACCTACCTCAGCACGAGCCGCTCCGAGGAGCAGGTGATGAGCGAGATGCGCTCCGCGTTCGAAGGGATCTATCCGGAAGTCCTCTCCCGCCACCTGAGGTTCTGCGACCTCTCGCCCGCGTACTTCGCCGACACCGTCGTGCCGAGCGACTGGGCGTCGGTGCCGAGCCCCCTGCTCTCCGGGGCGCCCGCGTCGTTCGCCCCCGACGGCGGGCCGGTACGGGCGCTCGCGGAGGCGGCGGAGCGCGAAGGTCCGCGCCGCCTCGTCATCGTCGACTCCCTTACGGACCTGCTCGTGCGGCGGGGGATCGACGCGAGCGACCTGTTGACCCTCCTGAAGGGCCTGCGTCGGCGCGCGAAGGAGTGGGGCGGGGTCGTCTACCTGCTGCTCTCCGAGGGCGTCGCCACGCCCGCGGTGGAGCAGGCCGTGGTCGACTCGGTCGACGTCGTGCTGCGGTTCTCGTGGGTGACGAGCCAGAACCGCTCCCACCGCCAGCGGGCGATGCTCATCCAGAAATCGATGTCGGTGCTCTCGCACCTCCCCGCGGAGTACCACGGACGGTTCGTGGTCCGGGTCAACGCGGGCAACGGGTTGGTGACGACGCAGTATGAGCGAGTCTGACGCCGCGCGACGCCGGGTCCCGAGCGGGGTCGCGGGCCTCGACGAGATGCTCGGCGGGGGATTCCCCTCGGGCCACGTCGTCCTCGTCACCGGCCTACCGGGGACGGGCAAGACCTGTCTCGGTCTCCAGTTCCTCCTCGCGGGTGCGGCGCTGGGGGAGAAGGGCGTCTTTCTCTCGCTCGAGGAGGACGTGGCCCCGCTGCTCGAGAGCGCCCGCCAGTTCCACTGGCCGGTCGACGCGTCGGTCAAGGACGGCCGCCTGAAGGTGCTCCGCCTCGACCCGAAGGAGACCCGCCAGAGCCTGCACCGGATCCAGGGCGAGCTCGGCAAGGAGCTGACGTCCCTCGGCGCCCAGCGGATCGTGGTCGACTCGGTGTCGCTCCTGAACATGCTCAGCGACGACGAGCCGAGCCGCCGCGCGACGCTCTTCGCCCTCGCCGGGGCCTGCCGGGAATCCGGCGCGACGACGATCCTGACCGCCGAGGCCGACCCGATCCACCCCGAGGTCAGCCGCGACGGGCTGAGCGAGTACGTCGCGGACGGCGTCCTCCTTCTGGGCTATCGGACCGGGGCGGACGGACACCGCGTGGGTCTGTCGATGCGGGTGCTGAAGATGCGACGGACGGCCCACGTCCGCACCGTCCAGCCGTACTCGATCGGCCCGAACG
>JASHYY010000177.1 GCA_030042815.1 Thermoplasmata archaeon
TAGATCAGCTGGCCGACCGGCATTCCGGCGTAGATTCGGACCGGGATCTTGACGCTCATCTCGAGCGTCCAGTAGTTGCAGAACCCCTCGTCCCCCTTGCCCGCGGTCGAGTGGATGTCGATCCCCAGGCGGCCGACGCTCGATTTTCCTTCGAGGAACGGCACGAACCCGTGGGTCTCGGTGTACTCCTCCGTCACGCCGAGGTAGAGCTGGCCCGGCACCAGCACGTACCCCTCCGGCGGGATGCGAAACTCCGTGACTCGGTTCGGGAGACGGGCGTCCAGCGCGGCCCCCCGATAGATCGCGAGGTACGGGCCGAGGTGGACGTCGTAGGAGTTCGTCCCGAGCGACTCCCGCCGGAACGGACGGATGACGATGCGGCCCTCGGCCATCGCCGCGCGGATCTTCGCGTCCGATAGGATCATGCCGGCCGGGCGCGCCGAGCCTCCCGCGCTATTTAACAGGGGACGGCACGACGCCGTCCGCCTCGAGGGTGAGGGCCGCGTAGCCGACGACCTCGCGCGTGTCGCTCACTTCGCCCGAGTGGCCCCAGCGGAGGAGGCGGGCGGAGACCGGCCAATCGCGGGTGGCCGCGAGCATCACCGTGGTCGGGGCGATGCCGCACATCGAGATGTCGTTGCGCCGCACCGTCTCGTACAGGCCGCGCGCATCGCGCGCGAGGACCTGGGCGATGGCGAGGTGGTCGAGCCGGTCCGCCGTGCGGACCGGGACGTAGTGGGAGAAATCGGTCGACGCGAGGACGAGGACGTCCCGGTCCCGGAGCGCGTCCCGCACGACCGCCGCGACCTCCTCGAGGAACTCGTACGGTCCGAACCCTACCTCGAGGGCGACGAACTTCGGCTTCGGAAGGACGTACTCGAGGAACGGCAGCTGGACCTCGATCGAGTGCTCGAGCGCATGGGCCGCCTCGTCGACCTCAATCGGGGAATGGGCGAGGGCCCGGACGAACTCGTGGTCGACCGCGGTGGGGCCGAGCGGGGTCAGCCAGGCGCGGTCGGAAAGGGAGGCCCCGCGGCTGACCCCGTGGTGGTCGACGCCGAGCACGAGGACGGACTCCGGTGGTCGGTCGGCCGCGATCCGCGCGTAGGCGTGCGCGGCGATCGCACCCGAGTAGGGGTATCCGGCGTGGGGGACCACCGCGGCACGGACCGCGCGCGTGGCCGCGCGGTGCGGCGCCGGCAGGTCCCCGGGACCCCGCGGGTCCGTGAAGCAGGCTTCTACCTGACGGGCGAGCTCGGCGCCGTCGCCCGCGTAGAACTGGCCCGCGACCGCGGGTCGTCGGGGACTGGTCGGCATGGGACCTCAGGGCCGGGAGAGCTCCGCCACGACCGCGCGCGCCTCCGATTCGGCAAGAGGGACCCGCGAGCTCGCGCGGAACGGATTCGCCTCGCCGTAGCGGGGGATCACGTGGAAATGGACGTGAAAGACGATCTGGCCCGCGCGGGCCCCGGCGTTGAGCGCGACGTTGTAGTCGGGAGTGAGGCGTTCGCACCGGCGGCAGACCTCGTCGAGGGCCCGGATGAGCGCCATCTGGTCGTCGAACGGGATGTCGGTGAGCCGCGCTCCGTGCCGCTTCGGGACGACCAGGAGGTGGCCCCGCGTGAACGGGAAGATGTCGAGGAACGCGAGGGTCTTCTCGTCCTCGTAGACGATCCACGCTGGGGAGCGCCGGGCCACGATGTCGCAGAAGACGCACTTCTCTCCCGGCGCGTGCGCCCCTGCCATCCCGGTTCCCGGAGCCTGCCTCGAACTAAAGGATTGAGGGTTACGTGAGGGTAAGGCGCCCCTCAGGCTCATTAGGGGGAGGGCGCCCTGTACGACCGGAATGTGGCGTACCACGGCGACGCTCGCCGTCCTGGCCGCAGTAGTCGTCGTCGCCTCCGCCGCGAGCGGGACGGGCGCCCGTACCGCCTCCGTCGTGGGGAGCTCGGGCCCGGACGCCGGGGATTCTTCCGGCCCGGTCGCGGGACTCGAGACGGACGTCACGCCCCTTCCGGCCGGGAGCTCCGCGGCCCCGCTCGCGGGCACGGTCTCGGTTCCACTCACGATCTCGCTCGAAGGGCCTCGTGCGGCCGAGTGGTCCGCGTTCCTCTCCGCGGTCGAGGACCCCGCGTCGCCCGACTACCGCGATTTCCTGACGTACTCGGAGTACCTCTCCGAGTTCGCACCGACCTCGGCCGAGGCCGCGTCCGTGGTCGACGTCCTCGACGCGCACGGGGCCACGGGCGTGACGGTCACTCCCGACCGTGCGGGGATCCTCGCGAACCTGCCGGCATCCCAGGTCGAGACGCTCTTCGGCGTGACCCTCGAACAATACGCGAGCGCGGGGCCCGGACACGTGCCGGTCTACTCCGCGGAGGGTACGCCGACGCTTCCGGCCTCGCTCCGCGGCGAGGTCCTCGGCGTGGACGGCCTCTCGGACGCCGGCGCCCTCGAGCTCGACCGGAGCCTGCACGCGGGTGCGCTGCGAGTCGATTCGGGCCCGGGCGTCCCGTCGTTCGTCTTCGACAATCAGAGCGACTCCGAGTGGTTCGTCGGGTCGGACTTCACGACGGCGTACGACGCGACCGCGCTCTTCCCGGGCAGCGGTCTCGCCAACGCGACGTACCCGACCCACGTCGCGATCGCCACGCTGCTCGCGAGCGGCTACAACGAGAGCATGGGGCAGAACCTCCCGCCGTGGGACCCGTCGGTCGTAGAGACCTACTTCAACCAGACGTTCCCCGCGGCGTGGCCCAAACCGACCGTCACGGGCGTGCCCGTGGCGATCGGGGCCGACGTCCCGCCGGGCCCGGGGTCGTTCGGGGCGGTGAACGACTCGACGCTCGACGAGTTCGAGAACTCGCTCGACCTCGAGATGGCCGGCAGCCTCGCGCCGGGAGCCTCGCTCTACAACTTCTATTTCGCGGGGAACCTCCTCGCGAACTCGACGTCGATCCCGAACATCGCGGGCGACTTCGCCGCGAGCCTCTCGGAGGCGCTCTCCTACAACTACTCGCCCGAGCACCTCGCGGTCGTTTCGGGCTCGTTCGGCCTCCCGGACCTCACGAACACGCTCTGGGCGATCGAGCTCGGGGTCGCGGCGGCCACCGGGGTCACCGTGACGGTCGCGAGCGGCGACCAGGGCGACGCCCCCGACAGCCTGACCGACCGGGGGACCGGGCCCTGGCCGAGCTGGCCCGCGACGGACGCCGACAACACGAGCGGGGCGGTCTCGGTCGGTGGGGTCTCGATGACGCTCGGGGGGACGCCGACCTCCTACGCGAACGCGACCGCGGTGAACCTGAGCTACGACAAGGACGTCCGCGGGATCACGCAGGTCGCGACCTGGTACTCCGCGGTCCCGGGCCAGTACCTCGCCGGCTCCGAGGGCGGCGTCAGCACCGTCTACCCCGAGCCCGAGTGGCAGTTCGACTCGGCCGCGCAGTACCCGATCGTGAACGCGACCGAGCTCGAGGGAGCGAGCGCCCTCGGACGGGCCGGCCCCGACGTCGCCCTCATCGCGAACACGACGCTCGCGACCGTCTGGGCGAACGCGACCGGCACGGTCTATCTGACGGAGCTCGCCGGCACGAGCATCGCCGCCCCCGTGCTCGCGGGGCTCCTCGCGGACATCGTGGGCGTGGAGAGCCTGCGCTCCTCCACGGGCTGGGCTCCGCTCGGCTTCGTGACGCCCGAGCTCTACCGGATCGCGAGCTACTACGCGGGCGACCCGACCGCCCCGGGCGACCCGTTCGCACCGGTCGTGGAGGGACACAACTACCTGTTCTCGGCCGCCCCCGGCTGGAACCCGACCACCGGCTGGGGCCAGGTGAACGCGACGCTCCTTCTCTCGGCCGACGAGAACGCGACCGTGCGCGACTACCAGTACACGGGGCCGACCCCCGTCCTGCCTCCGACGAAGTCGACCCCCGCCGGATTCCCGTGGCCGACGGTCGTCGTGATCCTGGCGGTGGGCGCCGTGGCGGCGGTCGTGCTCGTCCTGCTCGCGGTCGTCCGTCCGTCGCGCGGCGGCCCGGCGACGGTCCCGCCGGGCGCCTCGGGAGCTCCGGCCGTGCCGTTCGGCCCCGGAGTGCAGGGTGGGATCTATCCGGGCGCGACGTTCCTCTGCCCGTACTGCGGGGCGGTCCGTCCGGCCGAGCCGGTCCGATGCGCCCAGTGCGGGGCGTACTAGCCGATCACCCGGAAGGGTCGGGCGCCGCGGCGTCGGCCTCGGGTCCCTCGGCCCGAGGGACCGGGGCCACGGGCGCTTCGCCCTCGGGAGAGGGGACCTCCGTCGGAGCCGGGGCCTCCGGGGTCGCTTCCGCGAGGGCCGACGGGAGCGGAGGCGGCGGCACCCCGAGCTTCTGCTCGAGGAAATGCCGGATCTCCTCCGGTCGGGTCGAGGCGATCCCGAAGTACTCGGCGAAGCGCCGGGTCGTCGAGAGCTCGAGCGTCGAGCCCTTCGGCTCGGTATGGACGAGCCCGAGGCCGCGCAGCCGCTGGACCTCCTCGTAGGTGACGTCGCCCATCATGCGGACGAGCACGCTCTGGAGGATCGGCTGGTGGTAGGCGACGAGCGTCAGCGCCTTCAGGGTCCGCGGCGCCATCTCGACCGGCGTCACCGCCTGGACGTTCCCGACGTACTGCTCCTGGAGCTGGAGCGCGTACCGGTCCCCGACCCGCCGGACCTCGAGGGCCGACTGGCGGTGGGCGTACGTCTGCTCGAGCGTCCGCACGGCGCGCTGGACGGGCCGATAGTCGTCGAGCCCGAGCGCGGCCGTGAGCTCCTTCACGCTCATCGGCTTGCCCGCGGCGAACAACACGGCCTCGGCCTGGAAGACCAACCGATCGATCTTGGACGGCATGGTTACGGTACCTCCGCGAGCGGACGACGTTCCTCCGCCGTGCGGACGACCAGGACCGGGGAGGTCCCGAGGACCTCCTGGCGCAGCTCGATCGACCGCTCGCGGGCGAGGAACAGGGAAGCGAGGAACACCGCGACCAGCCGGTCGCGGCCCTCGAGAGGGTCCCAGAATTCGAGGAATGGGAACGGCTGGCCGACCGGGTGGCGGCGCGCGACCGCCCAGGTGTCGGAGAGGTCCTGCGCGGGGATGTCGCCGTGGACGAGAACCTCGGGCGGCGCCCGCTGCTCCTCGCGCAGTCGTTCGCGCAGCTCCTGGATGCGGAGCGAGCGCCGGGCGTCCGCCTCGGCCTCCCCGAACGCGCGGACGAGCTCGAGCAGCGAGACCGGTCGGGTCTCGGGGTGGCGGACCATCTCGATGAGCGGCGGCGGTTCGTCGGTCCCGAGGACGGCGGAGGTGACGTCGACCGCCTCCGGCGTCTCGAGGAGCGGCAGGTAGCCGTCGTCCCCGAGCGCGAGGGTCGCTTCGGCCCCGGTCGCCGGGGTCTCGGGGACCTCGCGCAGCTTGAGGAGCGCTTCCGACTGGAGGTAGAGGATGCTCCAGGCCATGTAGAGCAGGCGACCGGCGATCGCGAAGTTGACCGCGCCGTCCGACTGGACCCGTTCGAGGTACGACTGCGTGAACTTCACGAGGTCGATCTCCCACGGGTCGAACTCCTCCTCCATGACGAGCTCGAAGAGGAGCGCCATCGCCTTCTGGAACGGGTCGGGGATGACGACGTGGACCCCCTCCTTGAGCTTCTCCACGAGGGCGAGGTACCGCTCGAGGAGCACGGAGGAGTCCTCGGTCTCCCCGAGGAGCGACCGGTGGAAGACGAGGTAGCGCAGGACCTTCTCGGCGGCCTCGCGCGGGACGGCGTTCGGGGCGGAGAAGGTCGCCGCCTCGGTCTCCGAGATCGTCACTGGGCCTCCAGCCCCGGCGCCGCCGCGGCCTCGGGGCCCCGCGCGTTCTCGCGCGCCTCGACGTCGTGGATGTCGTCGAGCGCAAGGCTGACGACGCGCGAGCAGCCGTCGCCGCGCATCGAGACGCCGAAGAGGCGGTGCGCGAACTTGAGGGTCACCTTGCGCAGCGAGATCACGATGAACTGGGCGCGCTCGGCGTTGCGGCGAAGCATGCGCCCGACGTACTCGGCGTTCAGGCCGTCGAGCGACATGTCGACCTCATCGAAGACGTAGAGCGGGCTCGGGTCGTAGCGCTGCATCGAGAAGATGAACGCGAGGCTCGCGAGCGACTTCTCCCCGCCGGAGAGCTGCTCGAGGCGCGCGACCGTCTTGCCGACCGGACGGGCCTTGATGAGGAGCCCGCCGGCGAGCGGGTCGTCCGGGTTCTCGAGCAGGATCTCCCCCTCGCCGCCGGCGGAGAGCTCCCCGTAGATCTCCCGGAAGCTCGTGTTGACCTGGGTGACGACGTCCGCGATCTTCTCGCGCTTCTTCTTCTC
>JASHYY010000178.1 GCA_030042815.1 Thermoplasmata archaeon
TCGCCCTGGTAGACCTGGATCTCGACCGACGACTGGTTGTCGGCGGCGGTCGTGAAGATCTGGCTCTTGCGCGTCGGAATGGTGGTATTCCGCTCGATCAGGTGGGTGTGCACGCCGCCGAGGGTCTCGACCCCGAGCGAGAGCGGCGTCACGTCCAAGAGGACGACGTCCTTCACCTCGCCCGCGAGGACCCCGCCCTGGACCGCCGCGCCCATCGCGACGCACTCCATCGGGTCGACCCCGTGCTCGATCGGTCGCCCGATCGACTGCTCGAGGAACTTCTGCACGAGCGGCATTCGGGTCGGATCGCCGACCAGCACGACGCGGCCGATCTGGTCCTTCGTGAGCTTCGCGTCCTTGATCGCCTGCTCGACCGGCCCCCGGCACCGGTCGACGATCGGCCGTACGAGCTCTTCGAGCTTGGCGCGAGACAGGGTCAGCGAGAGGTGCTTCGGCCCCTCGTGGGTCGCGGTCAGGAACGGTAGGTTGACCTGCGTCTCCATCGTCGAGGAGAGCTCGATCTTCGCCTTCTCCGCCGCGTCCCGCACGCGCTGCATGGCCATCTTGTCGCTGCGGACGTTCACGCCGGATTCCTTCTGGAACTCGCTCGCGATCCACTCGGTGACCGAGTTGTCCATGTCCGTCCCCCCGAGCTGGGTGTCGCCGCTCGTCGAGAGGACCTCGAAGACCCCGTCGCCGAACTCCATCAGGGTGACATCGAGGGTCCCGCCCCCGAGGTCGAAGACGAGGATCTTCTGGTTTTTCCCGGCCTTGTCGAGCCCGTAGGCCAGCGAAGCGGCCGTCGGCTCGTTGATGATCCGCACGACCTCGAGACCGGCGATCGCGCCGGCGTCCTTGGTCGCCTGCCGCTGGTTGTCGTTGAAGTACGCGGGGACGGTGATGACCGCCTTCTCGACCTTGTCCCCGAGGAACGCCTCCGCGTCGCGCTTGATCTTCTGGAGGAGGAACGCGGACAGCTGCTGGGGGGTGTACTGCTTGCCGTGGAGCGTGTAGTGATAGTCCGTCCCCATCTTCCGCTTGAACCCCGTGACCGTCCCTTCGGGATTCGAGACGGCCTGCCGCCGTGCCGGTTCGCCGACGATCAACTGACCGTCCTTCGTGAACGCCACGTACGACGGGAACGCCTTCCCGCCGCCGACCGTCGTGCCTTCGGCGCTCGGTATGATGGACGGGCGACCCCCCTCGAGGAAGGCTGCCGCCGAGTTGCTGGTTCCCAGGTCGATACCGATGATCTTCGTCATGGTTTTCCTACCGGCGGACCCCCCTCCGCTCGAGGGATCTCGGTCCCCGGATTCTCATATCAGTAAGAAAGCACTCATATAAAAAGACGTCATACTCTCGCCCGGGGGAACCTCGGCGGCCGGGGGAGACCGAGGACGAGGCGGAGGGCACGGACGAGCTTCCTCTTGGTCGCGGCCGGTTCGTCCCGGAGCGAGGCCTCGACGATGCCGCCCCCCAGCAGCAGCGCCACGGTGTCGGCGACGACCTCGGGGTCCGACATCGGGGGGATTCGCCCGCGCTCTTCGAGGCGCTGGAGGAACATCCGGATCTGTCGGACGTCCTCCCGGTTGTCCCTCCGGAGGACGGCTCGGATCTCGGGGTCGTTCGCCGAGTCGGCGATGACCTCGTGCCAGACGCGCGGGTCGAAGTCGCCCGAGAAGATCTCGTCGATCGCTCCCGCCATTCCCTCGGCGAGGTCTCCCTTCGCGACGATCGGCTCGAGGCGGGCGATCATCTGCTCGCGATACCGGGCCATCACCGCCTCGAGCAGCCGGGTCTTCGTGGGGAAGTACAGGTAGAGCGCCCCCTTGCTCACGCCGATCGCCCGGGCGATCTCGTCCATGGTCGCGCCGCCGACGCCCTTGCGGCGCAGCACCTCTCCCGCGGCATCGAGGATCCGCTTCCGGGCGGCCTCCTTGTACCCTCGGACGACCTTCGGCATGATCGGAGACCCGACCGCTCCTCGAGCCCCCGAGAGGGGACCGCCGGGGTATAACGACTTTCCGACCGTCGGTCGTTTGACTTAAAGAATAAATACTGACTTTGAGTCAGTATGGACCCGGGGGCGGTCCGCGTGACGGAACGGTCGGCGCCGCAGGCCGAGCCCGGTTCGGGCGAAGGACCGACGCGGCCGGACCGAGGAGCGAAGCGCCCGTCCGACCTCGAGGGCGTCCTCGTCCTCGTGGGGATCTTCTTCGCGGTCCTGATGGGCGCGATGGACTCCCTGGTCGTTTCCACGGTCCTCCCGACGATCGCGGGCGACCTCCACCAGGTGAACGGGGTCACCTTCGTGGTGAGCGCCTACCTCGTCGCCTCGACCATCGCGATCCCCATCTTTTCCCGCCTCTCGGACATCTCGAGCCGCCGCAACGTCTTCCTCGCGGGGCTCGCGATCTTCATCGCCGGTTCGGCGCTCGCCGGGTTCAGCCAGAACCTGACCGAGCTGATCGTCTTCCGCAGCGTCCAGGGCTTCGGGGGCGGCGGGGTCTTCCCCGTGGCCATCGCGATGGTGGCCGTGATGTTCCCCCCCGAGACCCGTACGAGGGCGATCGCGTTCCTGTCGGCGGCGTCCGGTATCTCGATCGTGGCGGGCCCGCTGCTCGGGAGCTACATCGTTTCGGTCACCACCTGGCGATGGGTCTTCTACGTCAACCTCCCGTTCGGCGCCTTCGCCCTGCTCGTGCTCCTCCTCGGGGTCGGACCGCTCCGGTCCTCGACCCCCGGCCGTTTCGACGTGCCGGGGGCCGCGCTCTCGTCGGCCTGGATCGGCGCGCTCATCGTCGCGCTCGTCCAGGTCTCGGACGCGGGTTGGGCGTGGACGGACCCCCGGGTGGTCGCCCTGCTGGCGAGCGCGGCGGTCGTCCTCGCGTTGTGGATCGTCTGGGAGTTGCGGACCCCGTCCCCTCTCGTTCCGCTGCGCCTCCTGCGTCGGCCCGTGATCGCGTCGGCCAACGCGATCATGCTCGTGAGCGGGGTCGTCCTAAGCTCGCTGATCACGTTCCTCTCGCTCTACCTCGGGATCGTGCTTCGGCTCTCGGCGGGAGATATCCGCGACATGATCTACTTCGCCGCGCTCCCGATGCTCGCCGGGGTGATGCTCACCGGAACGCTCCTCAACCGGGTCTCCTATCGCACGCTCGTGGTCCCCGGACTGTTGCTCTCGGGCCTCGCCGCCCTCGCGCTGACCTCGCTCACCGCGACCACGCCCCTCTGGGCGTTCTCGTTCGGCTTCCTTCCGACCGGGGGTCTGACGCTCCCGCTCATCCCGGTGGGCTTCGGACTCGGGATTGCGCTCGCCGGGGCGACGATCGCCGTCCAGAACGAGGCCCCCGCCGCGGACGTCGGCGCGGCCGTCGGACTCACGAAGTTCTTCCAGACCTTCGGGGGAGCCGTCGGGATTTCGCTGCTCACGAGCTTTCAGACCTGGCGGATCGCCCAGTTGAGCGCGGGCGCGACCACGCCGGCGAGCGAGCTCGGCGCCGTCGTGACGTCCTACAACGAGATCCTGCTGGTCCTCGCGGTCGCGACCCTCCTCGCGTTCGTCGCGGCGTTCTGGCTGACCGGACGCATCTCGGTCCGGCGGTCCGGAATCCCGGGGGCCAAGGAACCTCCCCGGCCGGTCGCCCTCGGGAGCTCCCCAACCGACCCCCCGGTCGGGTAGCGAAGCGACCGGTTCCCCGTCGTACGTTCGCCCCGCGGTCCCGACGAGCGCCTCTCCCCCGGCGGTCGAGGTGAGAGAGGGGGTCGCACCGGACGGTGCTGCGGCGGGGATTCCGACACTTTGTAAACCAACCGGTTCAAAAAGTCGGAGGACCTTCCCCACTCGTGGACCGACCTCCCGGGGCGTACCGGCCGACCGCGTCGGTGCCGACGAAGAGGACCCTGCTCTACCTTTTGAAGCGGGCGCCGGACACTCCGCTCGCCGAGATCGCCCGGACGTTGGAGATCTCGCGCACCGCGACCCTGAAGCACCTCGTCCGGCTTGAGGCGGACGGGCTCGTCCAGCGGAGCTATCTTCGCGGCCGGCAGGGACGGCCGCGCGCGTGCTTTCGCCTCAGCTCGTCCGCCCAGACGGCCTTCCCCGTGGCCTACACCGAGACCGCCCTGTGCGCGCTCGCCTTCATCGAGCGCCATCAGGGACGGCGGGCGGTGACCGCCCTCCTCGAGGAACGGGCCGCAGAGGTTCGGGCGCGGCACGCCGCCCGCCTCGCGGGACGGTCGCTTCCGGACCGAGTCCGAGAGTTGGGCCGGATCCGGGACGAGGAAGGGTACATGGCGGAGACGAGCGGTCCCCGCGCCCGGGAGCTCGTCCTCCTCGAGCACAACTGCCCGATCCTCGCCCTCGCCGCGCGGTACGGCGAGGCGTGCGACGTCGAGCGGCGTCTCTTCCGGGACCTGCTGTCCGCCGACGTCGCCGTCAGCCATCGCGTCGTGTCGGGAGACCCCGTCTGCCGCTTCGTGGTCCGCCCCCGCCCCGCCGGGGTCTGAGGTCCGGCGGGCCCCTCCGCGAGGACCGTGCCCGAGACGTCCTCCGCTCCCGCCGGCCTCCTCACCCTCCTGCGGAACCGCACGTTCCTGCTGCTCGAGTCGAGGGCGACCGCGGCGGGCGTAGGGTACACGGTCTACCTCGCGACCATCCTCTGGCTCTCCCTTCGGCTCACCGGCGGGATCTTCCTGGCCGGGGTACTGGTCGGGATGGAAACGGCGGTCTACACCGCGACGTTCCTCGTCGGTCCGATCGTCGACCGGGTCCGCGACAAGCGATGGGTCTTCGTGGCGTGCTACCCCGTCCAGGCGGTCGCCGCGTTCCTGCTCGGGCTGACGTACGTCCTCGGGGTCCTCACGGTCCCCGTGCTCGTCGGGATCGTCGTGCTGCTCGCGGCCCTGTGGGATTTCACCTGGGCCGCCGATTCGACCTCGACTCGACTCCTGTTCGGCAAGGACCGGATCTTTGCGATCTCGGGGTTGGGCTCGGCCGTCGGCGGCGCGGTGAACATCGCGCTCTACCTCACCGCGGGGGCGACGATCGCCCTCTTCGGGGCGGCGGGGGGCTCCTACCTGTACGCCGGGCTCCTCCTGGTCGGGGCCGGGCTCGCCTGCTTCCTGCCGATCCCGACGCCGGGGGCGACGCGCGTTCCCTACTTCGCGGGTCTTCGGGAAGGCTGGGACCTCTTCCGCGGGGAGGCCGGCCGCGCCCTTCGTCACTTGGCGGCGTTCCAGGCCGTCCTCGGATTCTTCATCCCGATCCCCCTCCTTCTCCTGACCCTCAACGTGGAGCGGTTCCTCGCGGGCTCCCAGTCGGAGTTCGCCGGGCTCTACGTCGCCTATCTCGTCGGCGGGATCGTCGTCGGGGTGGTACTCGGCCGTCTCAATCCTCGTCGTTTCGTCGGGTCGGTCGCCCTGGTCGCGATCGTGCTCACCGGCGGGATCCTCGGGGCCGCGCTGCTCGTCGCCGGCGCGTACCTGCTCGCGCTCGGAGCGTGGTTCGCGATCGGGGTCCTCGCGACCGCGCGGTCGACCGCGCTGTGGAACTACGTGCAGGGGGCCTTCCCCCCGGAGATCCTCGCCCGGGCGGCCGGCAACACCTACCTTTTCGTCGGGATCTCGAGCACCGCGGGCGCGTTCGTGGTCGGTGCGCTGTCCCTCGTCTGGACCCCGGCGGAGCTCACCGCGCTCGCGGTGGCCGGGTTCGCTCTGTCGGCGGGAGTGGGGTACCTGTTGTCGGGCACCCGGACCCTCGCCTACTGAGCGTGCGTCGTCCCGGGTCCGTTCTTGAGCTCCGGCCTCCTCCGCATTATATCGGGGACCGGGTTCCGCGGCCGATGGCCCCTCGGGACGAACCCTGGACGGCCGCCGCCCGGCGGGTCCTGCCGGCCATGCGGGCCTGGCGCTCGGCGTTCCACCTCGAACCGGAGCTGTCGCTCGAGGAGGAGCGGACCCGGGAGAAGGTCGTGGCGGCGCTCGAGGAGCTGGGGATCCCGCCGCGGACCTTCCCCGGCTTCACCGGAGTGATCGCCACGATCGGGACCGACCGCTCCGGACCCGTGGTCGCCCTGCGGGCCGACATGGACGCCCTGCCCGTGACCGAGGAGACCGGCCTCGCGTTCCGCTCGAAGTTCCCGGGGAAGATGCACGCCTGCGGCCACGACGTGCACATGGCCTGTCTGCTCGGAGCGGCCGCGATCCTGTCGCGGGACGGCGGGCCGCGCGGCGGGCCGGTCCGCCTCCTCTTCCAGCCCGCGGAGGAGCAGGGCGAGCGGGGCGGGGCACTGCCGCTCATCGAACGAGGGGCGCTCGAGCGGCCGAAGGTCGACTACGTGGTCGGCCAGCACGTGGACCCGAGCCTGCCGCTCGGCCAGGTCGGATGGCGGTCCGGGCCGTTCATGGCGGCCGCCGACCGCTTCCACATCACGGTCCGGGGCCGGGGCGGGCACGCCTCGAGCCCGCACCAGGGACCGGACGCGATCCTCGTGGCGAGCGAGGTCGTGGTGGGGATGCAGGCCCTCGTGAGCCGGGTCCGTGACCCCCTCGACCCGGTCGTGGTCAGCGTCGGGTCGGTACACGGCGGGACCCGTCACAACATCCTCCCGGACGAGGTCGTGCTCGAGGGGACCGTCCGGACCATGCGACCCGCGACCCGGGCGCAGATGGAGAGCGCGCTGCGCCGGCGCGTGCGGTCGATCGCCGCGAGCCTGGGCGCCAGGGTGCGCCTCCAGTACGTCCACGGCTACCCGACGCTCGTGAACGAACCCGCGGCGACGCGGGCCGTCGCGGAGGCGCTCGCCGTCGAGCTGGGGCGCGCGAACGTGGTCGAGGTCGACCATCCGCTCATGGGCGCCGAGGATTTCTCGCGGTACCTCGAACGGGTGCCGGGGACGTTCCTGCGGCTTGGGGTCGGGGTCCCGGGCAAACCGGCGAGCCTGCACAGCGCCACGTTCGCCCCGGACGAACGGGCGCTCGTCATCGGGGCGGCGACGCTGGCCACCGCCGTCGAAGGCCTGCAGCGGAGCCCCCCGTGACCTCGGACCCGCTGCGCGCGCAGTTTCCTGCGCTCGTCTCCCGACCGGGCCACCCCGCGCCGGTCTACCTCGACTCGGCGTGCATGTCGCTCGTCCCGCGCCCGGTCCTGCGGGCGATGGAGGAGTACTACACGGAGTACCCCGGCTGCGCCGGTCGAAGCCTGCACCGGTTCGCGCAGGAGGTCGGCCGCCGGTACGAGGAGTCCCGCGCGGCGTTCGCCCGGTTCCTCGGCCGCGGGGACCCGAACGGGGTCGTCTTCGTCCGGAACGCGACCGAGGCGCTCAACCTCGTGGCGCAGGGGCTCGACTGGAAGTCGGGGGAGCGGGTCTTGATATCGGACCGGGAGCACAACTCGAACCTGATCGTCTGGCAGCGGCTCGCCGCGGAACGGGGGGTCCGGATCGAGGTCCTCGAGCTACCGGACGACGGCGCGTTCGACGGGGACGCGCTCGACTCCGCGCTCGCGAAGGGGGTGCGCCTCGTGAGCCTGTTCCACACCTCGAACCTGGACGGCCGGACCCTGCCGGTCCGAGAGATCACCGAGCGCGCGCACTACCGGGGCGCCCGGGTCCTGTTCGACGGGTGCCAGGCGGTGCCGCACGAACGGGTCGACCTCGACCGGATCGGGGCCGACTACTACGCCCTCTCGGCCCACAAGATGCTCGGCCCGACGGGCTTCGGCGTCCTCGCCGGGACGCCCGAGACGCTCGCCGAGCTCCGGCCCCTGCTGGTCGGGGGGGAGACCGTCGAGTGGAGCACCCTCACCGAACACCGCCTGCGTCCGCCCCCGCACCGCTTCGAAGCCGGTCTCCAGAACTACGCGGGGGCGATCGGCGCCCACGCGGCGATCGATTTCCTCGAGCACGTCGGGTTCGACGAGGTCGGCCGCCGCCAGCGGGCGGTGAACGACCGCATCTCCTCCGCGCTCTCCGGCGAGAAGCGGGTCCACCCGATCGGTCCGACCGACCCGGCGCGGCGACCGAGTCTCTTCGCCTTCACGGTCGACGGGGTCGACCCGCACGACGTCGCGATCTTCCTCGACGAGGGCTACCGGGTGATGGTGCGGTCGGGCATGCACTGCGTCCACTCGTTCTACGCGCGGCGCGGGATCCCGGGAAACGTCCGCGCGTCGTTCTACCTCTACAACGACCGCTCCGACGCGGACGCGCTCGTCCGCGGGGTGACCGAGCTTCTCGACCGGGTCCCCGGCGCCCCGCTCAGCGGTACATCGGCTGGGACTGTGGTGTCGTCGCCTCGCCCCGGCCGCGGTCCGCCGCGTGCCGTTGGATCGACAGGAGCTGCTGCTCGATCCGCTCCGCCTCGGCGTAGAGCGGCACGGGGTCGAGCGGCGTCCGCAGCAGGATCCGGTTGATCGTCTCGATGACCTTCGCGGCGGCCCGGGCGTCCGGGTAGTCCGACTGCGCCTCGGCCAGGAACGTCAGGACGTCGAACCCGCGCCGGCGGCCCTCGTTCAGGAGGACCCCGGCGATCCCGGTGATGACCCCCTCGGCGAACGGGATCATGTTGGGCTCGACGTAGAGCTCCCGGGCCTTCCGGGTGCTCGCGACCCCGTAGACCTTCACGTCGTTGAGTCGGGGGGCGCGGCCGGGATGGCCCGCGTGCGGCGCCGCCTCGACGACCAGCCCCTCGGGCGAGACGAGGAGCGAGCAGCGCTGCTCCTGGACCCAGTCGAGGATGGCGGTGGCGAGCGGGTGGATGATCGTGGGGGCGGGGTGGAACTCCGAGACGAACGCGACGATCTTGTCCGCCCCGCGTCCGGCGCGGTCGGCGGGGGGGCGACCCGCGTAGATCCGGACGGGGTGCTGCGGGTTCCCGTTCCGCACGAGCGAGACGGTCGGGAACGCAGGGGACTCGACGATGCCGATCTGCTCCATCTCGAGCGTGTCGATGAGGTAGTTCGCGACGATCGAGCTCACCAGGCCGACCGACGGAAACCCGTCGATGACGATCGCGCCTTCGACGTCGACGCGCTTGATCTCATAGATCCGGACCTGGTCCGGCGCCATCGGCATGGGCTAGAGGGACCTCTCGGCGATCTGGCCGAGCTCCTTCGACAGCAGGTCGGCGAGGTCCTTCATCAGGGCGTGCCGCACCTCGGGCGGAAGCGCGGAGAGGCCGAGACGGGCGCTCGCGGTGCCGACCCGGACGAGCGCCGCATACTCGTGGGCCCGGGCCGTCAGGAGGTCGCGCACGGCGTCCTTCAGCGACTGCTCGAGCTCGGGGTCGTCGTGGAGCGTCTTCTCGAGATGGCGCCGGATCTCGTCCTTGACGATGTCCCGCGTGGCCTCGCGGACGAGCTCCTCGGGCCGGAGGAGGTCGCGGGTACTCTTCACGAGCACGTCGATCGGCTCACCGGTGGAGGTGCCGTCCGCCATCGGGCGCGAGAGCGGGCGGGGAGGGATAAGGGTTTGGCCCGAGGGCGACCGGCGCGTGCTCCCGGCGTCCGTTCCGAGAGAAGGACTTATCGTGCCGACCGCATCGACCGCCCGGCGTGGGCCGGTAGATCAGCGGAAGATCGCTACCTTGGCAAGGTAGAGGTCGCGAGTTCAAAGGGTCGGGACCGGGCGCGGTCCCGGCCGGGGATTCTCGCCCGGTCCACTCCCCTCGCTCGGGGACGGTATCGGCAAATGTCGAGCGGATAGAACGACAGGACGAGTACTGATTTATACCCGGCGATTCCTCGCGCGGACTCGTGGAAGCGGAGATCCGCGAGAAGATCGCGGGCGAGGTCGTGCTCTCGCCGCACCCGGGCCGCACGCTTCGCAAGTGGCGGGAGGACTTCGCGATCTCCCAGCGGGACCTCGCGCGCCACCTCGCGACCGTTCCCTCGGTCATCAGCGACTACGAGTCGGAGCGACGGGCGAGCCCCGGCGCCGGGTTCATCCGGCGCTACGTGGACGGCCTTCTCGCCCTCGACGCCCAGCAGGGCGGCCGCGTCGGGACGCGGCTCGGCATGCGACCCCATTCCGAGGGGATCCTCGGGATGCGCGAGTTCGCGGTCGCGATCCCGCTGCGCACCCTCTCCGACCGCCTCGAAGCGCGCCCCGTGAGCCGGGTCGACCTCCACCGCGACATCCACGGGTTCACGGTCCTCGACGCGCCCCGCGCGATCCTCTCGATCGACGCGTCGCGGTTCGTCGAGGTCTACGGCTGGACGACCCAGCGGGCGCTGATCTTCTCGAACGTGAAGTACGGCCGATCGCCGATGGTCGCGATCCGCGCCCACCCGCTCAAGCCCGCCGCGGTCGTCTTCGCGGCCCCCGGCCGGATCGACCCCTTGGCCGTCCGCCTCTCCGAGGCGGAGAACATCCCCCTCCTCACGACGGCGCTTTCGGCGCCGGCCGTTCTCGAACGTCTCGAGGAACTCTGAGGGGAGGAACCGGGAACATGGAAGCAGGGATCGTCAGCTACGGAGCGTACGTACCGAGGTACCGCATCACGCCGGGCGAGATCGGGCGGGTCTGGGGGGTCGACGGCGAGGCGATGGGGCAGGGCCTGCACGTCCTGCGCAAGAGCGTCCCGTCGCCCGACGAGGACACGATCACGATCTCGACCGAGTCGCTCCGCGCGGCGCTCGTGCGCGGGGCGATCGACCCGCAGCAGATCGGGGCCGTCTACGTCGGGTCGGAGTCGCACCCCTACGCCGTCAAACCTACGGCGACCGTGGTCGCCCAGGCGGTCGGCGCGACGCCCAACATGACGGCGGCCGACTTCGAGTTCGCGTGCAAGGCCGGGACCGCCGCGATCCAGACGTGCCTCGGCCTGGTCGGGGCGGGGATGATCCGCTACGGGGTCGCGATCGGGACCGACACGTCCCAGGGGGCTCCGGGAGACGCCCTCGAGTACTCGGCGAGCGCCGGCGGCGCCGCGTTCATCATCGGCCGCGAGCACGTCATCTGCCGGGTCCAACGCACGCTCTCCTACACGACCGACACGCCGGACTTCTGGCGACGCGAGGGCCAGAAGTATCCGAGCCACGGGGGGCGGTTCACGGGAGAGCCGGCCTACTTCCGCCACGAGACGGAGTGCGCCCACCGGATCATGGAGGCGTCCGGGACGACCCCGAAGGACTACCGACACGTCGTCTTCCACCAGCCGAACGGGAAGTTCCCCCAGCGGGTCGGAAAGCAGCTCGGCTTCTCCGAGGAGCAGATGCGCTACGGCCTCGTGACGCCGTACATCGGCAACACCTACTCCGGGGCCGCGCTGATCGGGCTCGCGAACGTCCTCGACCACGCGGGCCCCGGCGAGCGGATCCTCGTCGTCGGCTACGGCTCGGGCGCGGGGTCGGACGCGTTCGACCTCGAGACGACCGACGAGATCGCCCACTACGACCGCTCGTTCGGCAAACCGGTGCAGTACTATCTCGACCGGGGCGTCGAGCTGACCTACGGCGTCTACGCGAAGTTCCGCGGCAAGATCCACATGGGAGGGGAGTGACGATGCGCGAGGTCGCCGTGCTCGGCGTGGGCCAGACGAAGTTCGGCGAGCTCTGGGACCGCTCGTTCCGCGAGATCGGGATCGAGGCGGGCCTGCAGGCGCTCGTGGACGCGAAGCTCTCCTCGGGCGACCTCGGGGCGCTCTACCTCGGGAACATGGCGTCCGGCTCGCTGATCGACCAGGAACACATCGCCCCGCTCATCCTCGACTACGCGGGCCTCGGCAAGCGGCACCTGCCGGCCGTTCGGGTCGAGGGGGGAGGGGCCTCGGGGGCCCTCGCGCTCCACCAGGGGTACCTCGCGGTCGCGAGCGGCCTCTACGACTACGTCGTGGTCGGGGGCGCGGAGAAGCTGACCGACGTGCCGGACGTCACGGCCTCGGATATCGTGAGCTCGACCGCCGACCACGAGTGGGAAGTGGTCTTCGGCGCGACCCTGCCGGCGCTCTGGGCCCTCGTCGCGCGCCGCCACATGTACCAGTACGGCACGACGCGCGAGCAGCTCGCCCGGGTCCCGATCCACGACCACGCGATGGCGGCGAAGAACCCGAATGCCCACTACCGCAACAAGCTCACCCTCGAGCAGGTGCTGGACGCCGGGCCCGTCGCCGAACCCCTCGGCATGCTCGACTGCGCGCCGCTCTCCGACGGGGCCGCGGCGGTCGTGCTCGGTCCGCTCGACACCGCCCGGGAGCACACCGACCGGCCGATCCGCATCGCCGCGAGCCAGGTCGCCTGCGACACCATGGCGCTCCAGCACCGGGCCGACTTCACGACCCTCGAGTCGACGGTCGTCGCGGCCCGGCGGGCGTTCGCCCAGGCCCGACGGGCCCCGTCGGACGTGCGCGTCGCGGAGATCCACGATGCCTACTCGATCAGCGCCCTCGTCTCGCTCGAGGACCTCGGGTTCGTCGAGAAAGGACGGGCCGGTCCGGATTTCGCGAGCGGGAAGTTCGGCCCGTACGGCGCGCTGGTCGTGAACCCGTCCGGCGGGCTCAAGGCGCAGGGCCGACCGTTCGGCGCGGTCGGCGTGGCCCAGGTCGTCGAGATCGTCCGCCAGCTGCGCGGGGAGGCCAAGGAGCGGCAGGTCTCGGGGGCGACCCTGGGCCTGGCCCACGACGTCGGGGGGACCGGCGCGACGAGCGTCGTCCACCTCCTCGAGGCGGTGAGCTGAGGAGGGGCCATGTCGATCGCTCGTTTCTGGCGCGAGACGCCCCGCCGCTACAACCTCGGCGGCTCGAAGTGCTCCGTCTGCGGCACGGTCTACTTCCCGCCGCGCACGGTCTGCCCGGAGTGCACCAGCCACCGGCAGTCGATCGGGAAGATGACCCCGTTCCACCTGTCGGGGGACGGCGAGGTCGTCTCCTTCACGGTCGTCCACGAGGCGGCCGAAGGGTTCGAGATGCAGGTTCCGTACGTCGTCGCCCTCGTCCGCACGGTCGAGGGCCCCATCCTCACCGGGCAGATCGTCGACATCGAACCGAAGGACGTCGCGATCGGCCTCCGGGTCCGCGCGACGTTCCGCAAGCTGCGGGAGGAGGGGAAAGCCGGCGTCATCCACTACGGCTACAAGTTCGCCCCGAGCGAGGACGAGGGCCGTCCGTCCGCCCCCCGGGGCCCGGCAGTGCCCGCGCCGACCGCGGAGCCCACGAAAACGCCGGGCACGCCGGCCTGAGT
>JASHYY010000179.1 GCA_030042815.1 Thermoplasmata archaeon
ATCGTTCAGCTCGCGTTGACGGTCGTGGTGACGGCGTGGGGCTATGTCAACCTCTACATCGGCGACATCGTCTCTCTCTCGCCGAGCAAGGCCCCGGCCTCGGACGGTACCCTCATCACGACGTTCGCGATCTACTACATCTGTCTCTTGCTGATCGTGCTGGTGCCGACGCTGATCGCGTACATGCTGTCGCACGCCGAAGGCCGGAAGATGATCAACGCCGGCTGGTGGGTGCTCACGTTGCTGTTGGGGATGTACGTCATGAATTTCTTCACGGTGTACAACTCCTGGCCGTCCGTGGGCGGCCTCCTGATCACTCCGACGGGGTACATCCCGACGCCGTGGGACACTCCGATCTTCCTCCTCTTCGCGGCCGGGATCTACGCCTGGGGCATCCTGAGCGGCTACCGGACGAAGGACGTCGAGGAGGTCGAGCAACTGCTCGCCCGACCGGACGCGGACAAGACCATGGACGAAGTGCCGGGGCCTATGGGGCAGCCCGGCCCAGAACCGAGTCCCTGAACCGGAACGGACCTCGCGGAGAGGCCAACCCCTGCCGGGCTCGCGCGCTCGCGGCGCGCGGGTCCGGTTTCTGTTTGATTGCCGGACCCTAAGCGGACGCCCTGCTCAGGCCACGCCCGTTCCCGCGGACCCGGCCGCACGTTCCCGCGGAGGGAGGCCTACCAGGAGTTGTAGAGTCCCTTTCGACACCGGTCGCAGATCTCGGTGTGGAAGTCCTCGATGAAGCGGGGATGGGTTTCCTCGCCGCACGACGGGCAGCGCAGACGGAGGGTCGGGGACGGGTAGCCGGTGCCGTCCGGCAGGAAGTCCATCGGGAGCGGCACCTGGCTCGCGGAGAGGTTGCCCGTCGCCCGCTCGATGGAATCGAGGAGCTCGCTGAACGACGCGATGAGCGTCGACGACTGGCGGACGGTATCGTCCCCGTCGTTCACGACCACCCCGAGGGCGACGGAGGTCCCGAGGGACGCGATCGTCGGCAGCTCGTCCCCCCGTCGCGGCCGCAGGTCGGCGAGCGCTTCGAGCCACTTCCGGCGCTCGGGAGAGCGTAGCACCCCCGCCGGGCTCGAGCGGTAGGCGAAGAACGCCCACTTGCGGTCGAACAGACGGTCGCCGGTCTTGTACCCGACGAGGTTCCGCTCCGCGCGCCGCTGCTTCTCGATGATCCGGTCGAGGTCGGGACTCAACCGCGAGAAGATCCGGGGACGACCGCCGATGTAGAGCCACGGGGTCTCGTACAGGATCATGCGCTCGGGTTCGTCCCAGCGGATCACCGTCATCACGCTGAGGAGCTGGTCCGGAGAGAACGTCGACGGACGGCGGTACGTGACCTCCCACAGGCGACCGTGGGCAGCGCCCACGAGGGGAGGGTCCTTGAGCGGAGGCACTCGCCCGGCGGAGGCAGTACGGGAGAACTCCGCGTCGCGGAATTCGGGGTTCGCCCGGAGGAGCGCCGTCCGCACACGGGACCACTGCGGGTCTCGGTCCCCAGCGGTCGCTCCTACGCGGTACGCGGACATGGGTCGGACGAACGGCCCCGAAAGTAGACTTCGGAGCAAAAGAGCCTCGCGGTCGCCCGGGGATTCCGGGGAATCGCGCCGCGAACTCCCGTTTCCCGGGCTCAGCCGAAGCCGCGGGACGCGCCCCTTCCGGTCAGCGGATCGGGGCCGGTCGGACGCGGATCCGCCGGAGCAGGTGGACCTCGCCGCGTTCTCGCTGTTCGATCTGCTTCATCGAGACCGCGGCGCCGTACGTCCGGGCGGTATCCAGCAGCGGGCCGAGGGTCGCAGGGGTCAGGTTCCCGTAGACCGGCACGGGGCCCTCGAAGAAAAAGTGGAGGCGGGATTCCTCGCTGCCGACCGGGTCGAACGTCCGGTCGTCGATGTCGAGGCGGAACTCCGGGTCTTTCCATTTCCATCCCACCGGTCGGCCCCACCGCCGGTCGAATACGACTCCCCCGGCGCTCCCACGGACCCGCGTGACCGGGTTGAGGAGCCCCGTGTACAGGCTGACTCCGATCACGGCCAGGCCCAGAAACACCAGCATGAGCGCGATCAGGTAGTCGGCCGTGAATCCTGAAGAGGACCGCAGTCCGACTTCGAACGCTCCGACGCCGACGAAGACGAAACCGAGGACGAAGCCCGTGCCGGCGACACGGATCCGCTGCCGGAAAAACCGGTCCGCTTCGACCCGTAGGTTGAGGTCGCACTTGGTCACCGGAACTACCGAAGGTACGGTCGGGTCCGGTTCCGTCATCCGCCGCCCGAGAACGTCCCCCGATATGAGGGGATGGCCTCGCGGGAGGGGATCTCCGCCGCGGAGGGAGTGGGGGGTCACCGAGCGACCGGGCGCGAGTTCGTCGGTCGGGGGTTCCCGCGGGGTCGGCTTTCGCCGGGCCTACTCGGGGGGCGGCGGGACCGAACGGTCGAAGTCGTGCGTCTCCGGCGCGCGTCCGATCCCGAAGATGCTGACGAGGACCAGTGCCACGCCGAGGAACTGTACGGCCGACAGCCGCTCTCCGAAGAGCCCGGCCGAGGCGATCAGGGCGACCACCGGTACGAGGAAGGCGTAGGCGGACAGCGTCGCAGCCCGTGTGCGTCCCAAGAGATAGAACCAGACGGTGTAGGCGGCCGCGGTGCCGAGGATGCCGAGCCAGAGCAGGGCCAGGACCAGGTTCGTGGAGAACGTCGGGGTGCGACCCGGACCCAGGATCAAGAGAAGGGCGACCAGCCCCACCGTCCCACCGACCAGCTGGAGTCCGTTCGCTTCGAGCATCTCTTCCCGGCGAAACCGACGCTGGAAGAGGACCGTGCCCACCGCCCAGGCGACGGCCGCCCCGAGCAACTCGAGAACGGCGACGTACGACACCGGCCCGCCGGCGCCGGCCCACGGCTGGGAAACGAGGACCACGCCCCCGAAGCCCAGCGCGACCGCGCCCCAGAGGCGAGCGGTCAGCCGGTGCCCCAGCACCCCCGGCGAGAGGATCGCGACCCAGAGAGGGAACGTGTACGTGAGGACGGCCCCGATGCCGGGAAGGACGCCCTCGAGACCGAGGAACAGCAGCGCGTAGAACGCGGTGGTGTTGGGTAGACCGAGCAAAAGGGCGTCCCGGCGACCCCTCGCGTCCAGTTCCTTCCATGCGCCGAGGGAGGTCAAGACGACCGCGGTCGCCACGGTGCCGACCACGGCCCGCAAGAGGCCGAGCCAAAGCGCGCTCGCATCGGCGAGCCCGACCTTGATGAAGATGAAGTTGAGTCCCCAGATCCCGCTCAGGACGGCCACGAGGCCGGGAGTAGTCCGGCGCGAACGTGCCGCCACAGCGCCGTCGGAGCCCGTGGCCCGCAAAGGCGTTGCGCCGCGAAGGGCCGCCCCTTACCGGCCTCGGGAAAGGCGGAGAATCGCGCCGCCGGGGATAAGGGCTTAAAGAACGGGCTCATCCCGCGCACCGAGATGTCGCTGCACGGCCGGGACCTGATCTCGATCCGCG
>JASHYY010000180.1 GCA_030042815.1 Thermoplasmata archaeon
CCTGATGAGCTGGGGACTCGTCCTTGCGACCGGGACGATCGCGCTGACCTCGAACGCGCCGGCGGTCTTCGTCAGCTCGGTCAATTCGCCGTGGTTCCTCTTCTCGATGGCCGGGGAAATGTTCCTGACCGCCTGGTTCCTCCGGCGAAGGCTCTCCCGCCCGCTGCTCACCGTCCTGCTGGTCCAGGCGGGCATCATGCTGTTCTCGCCCACCGCCCTCGCCGGGGCCCCATGGCCCGCGCTCTCGATCTACGCGTCGAGCGCGCTCATGATCGGCCTGTTCGTCTACGTCCTTGAATACCTCTATCGACACCGGCAGTTCGCCCGAGCCTTCGGGACGTACCTGGTCGAGCTCGTCTCGGTCTACGGCCTGATGATGGCCGGCCTGTTCGTCTGGCTCTACTTCGGGGACGCGACGGCGTTCGGTGTCTCGGTCGTTCTCGAAATGGTCGTCGTCTACTTCGCCGTGGCCCGACCGACGGGCTTCCAAGAGTCCCCGTCGACCCCGTGGCAGCTTCGACCGGCCTGGACGTTCGCGCTCCTTTCCGGCGTCTTCGTCGCGGAGGTCTGCATGGGCGCGGTGCTGAGCGTCCAGCTCGACCCCGCCGACTACCTCGGCGCGTTCCCCTTCCTGCCCCTCGCGGGCGCTCCCGCCACGCTCGTCTTGAACGCCCTGTCGAACGGTTTTTGGTTCTTCGCGACCGCGGCCGGTTCCTCGTGGTTCCTGATCATGATGGGCCTCGAAATGGGAGCCCTCGTGGTATTCAAGTTCCGAGAGACGCGCAACCTCGAGAATCGGATCCGCCTCGCCCTGATGATGGGGTGCTACGCGGCCTTCGCCGTCTTCTATCCGAGCATCTACTTTGCGCTCGTCTTTCGGTCGGCGCCGGACCCCAGCACGGTCGCCGTCCTCGGGTGGCCGATGGGCATCGGCTCCTACCCGCTGGCGGTCGGCGTCTTCGGAGCCGTGCTTCTGACGTACGTCATCACGGGGGCGCTCGTCGCCCTCTTCGGCCGTCGGGTCATCTGTTCCGTATTCTGTACGGCCCCGCTCATGTACCTCGGGACGACGATCGACTCGATGAAATCGTTCAATCGCACGAGTCCGATCGCACGGAAATACCTGTCCAGCCGATTCTCCGCCGCATACTCGATTACGCTCGGCCTCGTGATGGCGGCCCTCGTCGGCACGTCCGTCCTTTCCTACCTCGATTCGATCGGGGCCGCGAGCGTCTACATCCAGGGCACCGACCCGTCCGTCTTCTTCTTCGTCGCCTCGTTCTCGGTCGCTTGGTACGTCCTCTTCGTGGCGATTCCGTACGCGGGCAACTACAACTGCGTCACCATGGGCTGGTGCTACACCGGGATCATCGCGCAGGCGTTCCAGAAGGTGGGGTTCTTCAAGCTGAAGGTCCGGGACAAACAGGTCTGCTGGGACTGCAAAACGCTCGACTGCGCGAAGGGCTGTCCGGTCGGTCTGGTGGACATGGTCGGCCACTTCCGGCAGGAGGGAGAGTTCCGCAGCACGAAGTGCTGCGGGGTCGGGGATTGCGTGGAGGACTGCCCCCACGACAACCTCTACATCTCTGACGTCCGCCATACGATCCGTCGCGTGCTCGGCCGCCCCGAGACCCGGCCCCGAAGAGTCTCCTCGCCAGGGGTCGCCGCGGTGCCGTCGGCCGGGTTGGGCGCGGCCCCGCGCGCGTTGTCGGAGGGGGCGGTGCTACTCCCGATGGCGAAGAGTGGCTCTCCGGTGTCCCCTCGGTAATCCGCGGCCGAAGGCGGAAGGCGCGGATTTTGCCGCCCCGAGGGCCGGTCGCGCGTTTCGATATCGGGTTTAATTCGAGGCGACCTCACCTATTCTGATGACCGACAAGGTCGACGTCCGAGCAGGGGCCGGCGAGGAACCGCGACGGATTCCGGCCGACCCGCCGGCGCACCGCCCGGATTCCAAACCGGGCTGGGTCGACTGGTGCGACTCCGACCGGTGACCTTCCGGGACCGTCCGTAGCGATCGAGCCTTACGCTCGATCTCGATCCTCCCTAACTCAAGTTCTCAATATCGTCCGGAAACCGAGCGACGGCGCCTCTTCCGGGCCCGGTCTTCTCTCGCCGAGGGAAGACCGTCCCCGCCAGGAGAGGGAGGATCCCGGATCCGCCGGTGCGCCCGCCCCGCGCGGAGGCCCTCGCCAAAGTCTTATCCCGAGCGGGAACTCGACCGGCCGACCGGGGTCCCATGGCTCGCAAGTTGCTCGTCGGTGCGCTCTCGATCGTCGTGATCGCGGTACTCCTCGCCTCGTCCGGCTCGGTCGCGGCCGGCCACGCCGGGCCGGGTGGGTCGTCCCCCTCGTCCGGCTCGACGGCGGGCGTTTCCCCTGCGTCCTCGGTACGGGTCGCTTCGTCCCCGGCCGGCAATGCACGCGAGCGGACGGTGCTCGACGAGCTCCGTGGTTCGGGGATCCCGGCGAGCGACATCCATCTGCCGGACCTCTCGGTCCCGCGGCCGTACGCCGGGGAGACCGTCGCCCCGACCTACGCGAGCGCCCCCGCTCCGATGGGGGTCGCGGACCTCGGACTCACCAACGTCTCGGGCCATCTGGTCGGGTCGGTCCTGACGACCCCGAGCGTCGAGGGGACGATCGCGTTCACCAACGCCCTGTCGGTGAACGTGGACGGAGACGGGCCGAGCATGTTCGGGGTCCAGCTCAATGCGGTCGTCACCAACATCACGCTCTTCGGTAACTCGACCGAGCAGTTCTGGATGCAGAACTTCGTCAGCTACACTCCGGAGTCGGGGCAACTCGTCTTCGGGGACAACGTCTGGAACTTTTCGAACTACGACGCGTACATTTCCCCCAATGTGTTCTACGCCAACGGGCCGAACGGAACGCTCTACGCACCGGTCTACTACTATGCGATCGGACCGACGTTCACCATCCACTACCCGTTCACGGTCACCTTCTACGAGAACTCGACCGACCTGTTCGACCGCCCGGCGGTCTATTTCAACTACACCGTTTCGAACTCTTCGACGAGGGTCTCCGGCTCCTACGATTACGTCGTCTTCAACGCGAGCGCGCGACCGGTCCATCACCCGGTCCGTCCGGGCGTCTTCCAGATCAGCGGACTCGAGCTCAGCCCGGTGGGCCTGCCGAACGACCTCGAGCTCGACGTGGTCGGGAACGACGACGGGGACACCACGACGTTCTACCAGATGGATGCCACGCTCTCCATCGCCACGTGGGACGTGAGCACCCACGCGTACGTCCCGGTCCGTTCCGCGATGGACGCGGGCTCCGAGACGGGCGAGACGAGCAACGGGGTTGACGTCTCGTACTCCGGGTCGACGCCCGTCGCGACGATGCGTCTCGGGCCGTCGTTCCTCTACGGACTGTGGGGGATGTCATCGGACTCGGGAGCACGGACCGTCGTGCAGACGCTCAGCCCCGCCGCCACCTTCATCTTCCTTAACCCCGGCACCTCTCTGAACGCGTCGGCCGCCCAGTGGGTGATGTCGTCCCCGACCGGGACCACGACCTTCTACGTGCCGAACGGCGGCCGCTACTGGGTCGAGTACCTCCTTTCGGAGCGAAATCCGGGAGGGCTCGTCCTGGCGAGCCCGGTGAACTCGAGCTCCGTGCTGACGTTCGCGGGGTCGACGAACCTCGCGCTCGGCGTCTACACGCCGCTCATCGCGTTCGGGAACGGGGAGCTCGCGAGCCTCTCCTCCGGGGGGACCGGGACGCTCGCCTCGCCCTACGTGATCGACAACAACGAGTACGGTGCGATCGACCCGGAGTTCGCCACGTGGAACGATTTCCAGTTCCCGGTCTTCCCCGGGCTGCTCCTGGTCGGGACGACCGCCTACGTGACCGTGACCCCTCCGTCGTTCCACATCAACTACCCGAGCTGGATGCTGGCCGACGTCGAACTCTTCGGGCTCCCGCACTCGAACGACCTGCAGCTCCAGTTCTGGGAGACCTCGCACGTGCGAGTGGTCGGAGGCACCGTCTCGGGCTGGCTCTCCGCGTTCTTGGTCGGGTTCCCGGAAGGGTCGGTGATGTTCTGGAACTCCTCCGACAACCTCGTCGCGGGGGTTACGTTCCTCGACCAGGGCGACGCCATCGTCCTGTACGGCGGCACCGCCAACACGATCTGGGGGAACTGGTTCTACCCCGAATCGGTCGCCGCGGCGGACCCGGCGGACGTGCTCAACTACGGCGCGTACAACCAGGCGGTCAATGAATCCGAGTCGGGGGACCTGATCTACAACAACTTCTTCGACGTCCCGCTGCCGGCGGTCACCCCGACCTTCGACCCGCTGTCCTGCCAGATCGAGTGCGAGCCGGCGGTTTATCTCGACACGTGGAACGTGAGCGAGCAGCCGGCGAGCAACGTGCACGTCGTCGACGGCATGGCGCTCACCGGCAACATCCTCGGCCTTTCCTGGCAGGGCGGGAACTTCTGGAGCAACTACGGCACGCAGTCGAATCCGTACGGGGTCCTGCCGTACAATGACAGCGGGGCGATCGTGACCGGCGGCGACTATCTTCCGATCACGCCGCCTCTCTACTCGGTGACGTTCGCCGAAAAGGGTCTGCCGCCGGGCACCTCGTGGTCGGTCACCCTGAACGGGATCACGCTGTCGAGCACCGGCCGCACGATCGTCTTCTGGGACCCGGACGGCACGTACTCGTACTCGGTCCCGCGAGCGGACGGAGAGAGCCCGACGCCCTCCCACGGTGCCGTCACGATCCGGAACACCGCACTTCAGGTGAAGGTGGCATTCGCCTGAAGGACCTTCGGCCCTCCCGCTTCCCCGGCGGCTGCGAGGGGAGGTCGACTTCCGCTCGTCAGGCCGGCGTCGGCTGGCCGACCCTACCGGCGAGCCGCGGGATCTGGACGAACCCGAGGAACAGGAGGGCGACGCCCACGAACTCGGCGTAGTAGAGCGTGACGGGGAACGAGACGAGATAGAGCGACCCCGCGATCGAAATGACGATCGTTCCGATCGTGATGTAGAGGAGCTGGTACCGCTTCGTGCGGACCACCCCGTAGAGCGAGCTCGCGATCAACATCGCGGCCGCAGGGAAGGTGACGAGCGACGAGAGGATCAGGACGGACGTCGGGGGTGACCCCGAGACCACGCCGCCGGAGACCACCGACGACGACACGGTTTCGAGGAGTCCCACGACCGCGAGGGCCACCGACGTCACGACCATGTAGCCGAACCAGAGGTACTTCGAGAGGCCGCGCAGCGAGAGCTCGGCCGAACCCAACGACAGGACGCCGACGAGCACGGCCACGAGGATGAGGTACGACTGGATGAGGAGCTGCGACCACACGCCGACGTAGAGTGCGGCCTCCTGGACCAGGGTCACGAACACGAGGAACAGCCCGGCTCCCCAGTAGAGATAGCAGCGTTGCCGGTCCACCCGGAATCGGCGCAGGACGAGGACCGACAGCAAAAGGGCGACCAGCGACAGTACGACGATCGACGCCGCGACCCCCGGAGAACCCGCCATGGCCGACTCCGTCCGCGTCCAGCCCGCCCGTCGGTTAATCGCTCCTTCGTCAATCCGGCTCGACCCTACGTTTCCGCCGGGCCCGAACCCGTACGGTGTCCCGTCCGTCGGTTTTTATCGAGAGTAAACCGGGGTCCACCTGCCGCTTAAGTAACGTGCTCGGGGGTCCGCGAACCGGGTGCCTTTCGTGTCGTTTCCGATGGTGGAATTTGACCGGTTTCTCTTCGCGTTCACGGTCGCTTCCCACATCCTGCTCGTCTCCGTGAGCATCGGACTCGCCCTCCTGATCTCCGTCGTGGAGTTCCTCTCCGCGCGGACCCACGACAGGTACTACGGCGCCCTCGCTCGACGGCTCGTCCGCCCCTTTGTGATCTCGTTCGGCGTCGGAACCGCGAGCGGGATCGTCATGGCGGTCGAGCTCGTCAATCTCTTCCCGGGATTCATGACGCTCGTCTCGAAGACGGGCGTGATCGCGATCTTCTACGTCGAGGTGTTCGCGTTCTTTATCGAGACGGTCGTGCTGGTCGTCTACGTCTATTTCGGGAGCAGCTTCCGGGCCCGGTACTCCCGGTTCGCCTTGACCTTGCCGATCGTGGTGGGGACGCTGCTGTCGGCCGTCCTGATCACGATGGTCAACGCCTGGATGAACACTCCCAACGGATTCGACCTGAGCGCCTACGTGGCGAACGGGACAGTCTCGGGCGTCGACCCCTGGGCACCGTTCCTGACCGTGTCGACCGGGTACGAGGTTCTCCAGGTCCTCACCGCGGTGCCCCTCACAGGACTGATGCTGATCGGCCTGTTCTTCGGGTACCGTTACCTTCGGTCCACCGGGGCGGACGGGCGGGCGCTCTTCCTACGGGGGCTCCGGGTCACGATCGCCGCGAGCCTGGTCCTCGTCGTCCTCTCGATCTTCGCCGGGGTGCTCGAGATCGAGGGGCTCTACGCCTACCAGCCGCTCAAGTACGCCGCGATCGAGCTGAACCCACAACCCGGAACCAATCTGCCGATCACGCTGTTCGGGTCGCTGTCGGGCACGACGATCGTCGGCGGGTTCCAGCTCCCCGGGCTCCAGGGGATGATCACGCACCATGTGATGCTCCCCGGACTCTCGCAGTATCCGTCCTCCGACTGGCCGCCCTTGATCGTCCACACCACGTTCGACATCATGGTCCTCGGAGGGATCCTCATCGGGCTGTTCGTGGTCTCGTACGCCGCGCTCTGGGCGGCGGGGCGCCGACCCTACGAGCGGCGCCTGTGGACCTACCTGCTCGCGGCGTTCGGCCTGCTGACGGTGATCGTGATGGAATTCGGCTGGGCGACCGACGAGATCGGCCGCCAGCCGTGGATCGTCTACAACGTCCTCACGGTGAGCCAGGCGGCCAACACAAGCTCGGCCCTTCTCGTCCCCGGCATCGTCATCGTGCTGTTCTACCTGCTCCTAGTTCCGTTCACGTTCTACTTCATGATCCGAGTCTTCGATGGACGACCGCTCGAGGTCGACCTGAGCGGGCCCGGGGTGGGGCACGATGCCAACTACTAACTGGCTCTTTTACATCAACTTCGCCGTCTTCTCGGTGTTCCTGACCCTCTTCATCACGGAGCTGATGGGGGCCATCCTGCTCCTCGTTGCCTACGACCGCGCAAAGAAGCCCGTGCTCGAGCACATCGTGCCGATTTGGGAGGTCACGGGAACGTTCGCGGTGTTCTGGGTCGTCACCGCCGACTTCGCCTACCCGAGCATGGTGCTCCCAGTGGCGAAGCTGCTCGCGGGATACATCGTCGTCTTCCTGATCCTCATTGTCGCACGGAACTCCTCCATCTCCTTTGCCGAGTTCGTCATCAAGCGAGGCTGGCTCGACGAGAAGAAGCTCTACCGGGCGTACGCGGTCGCGACCCTCCTCATCGGGGTTGTGGTCGTCCTGATCCTCTCGGCGATCATCAGCGGCGCCGGGGTCGACCTCGCGACCCTCTCGTTCTCGCTGACAGGCTGGCTGTTGAACCCGGGAAGCCTCCCCTACCTCTTCGGCGTCCTGATCATCGGGGTGGGACTCGCGCCGGTGTTCTACGGGATCGAGGCGTTGCGCCGGCTGACCCTGCCGCTGACCGTCCTCGGAGTGGCGGTCGAGGCCGGGGCGCTCTACCTCTACGCGAGCAGCTTCCTCACGGCAATGTTCGTCGTGCCGGCGCTTCTCACGATCCTCCCGGCCCTTCTGTTCCAGCGCCCGCGGACGGCCCCGATCGTCACGAACAAGATCGTGTTCGGCGTGGTGGGATCGCTCATCATCTTCTCGCAGTCGTACCTCGTCTACCCCACGGCGTTCCACGGAGGGATCCCGGTCGACGCGGTGACGACCACGGGTCCGATGGTGAACGCGTTCCTGGTCCTCTCGGTCGCGGGGATCGTGATCGTCGGACTGCTGATGGCGTTCTACCTGTTCGTGGTGACCCGG
>JASHYY010000017.1 GCA_030042815.1 Thermoplasmata archaeon
ACGAGGATGCCGAGCCGCGTCTCGAGCTCGCGGGTCTCCTTCACGCGGCGCTGGTCGAGCTCGGCCGTCCGCTGGGTCAGCAGGTCGCGCACCCGTCCCTCGACCTCCTCCCGCAGGGCGCCGGACTGGTCGCGGGTCTCGGCGAGCTCGAGGTCGAGCTGGGCGACGAGCGCCGCGCGCAGCTCCTCCTCCGAGCGGACCGACTGGGACCGCAACTCGTCGATCGTCTGGTGCAGCTCCTGGCGCAAGCGTTCGGCCCACTGCTCGCCCGACGCCTGGAAGCCCTGGCGCAGCTCCTCGGTGCTCTGGTGGAGCTCCTGCCGGAGCCGCCCCGCTCCCTGTTCCCCGAGCGCTTGGACCGTCTGGCCGAGCTCGTCCACGCTCTGGTGGAGCTCCTGCCGGAGGCGGGTCGCCCACTGCTCCCCGGACGCTTCCGCGCGCGAGCGTAGCTCGTCGGCCGAGTGGGCCACGGCGGCGTCGACCTTCGCCTGGACACGTCCGTCCGACTGTTCGAGGATCCCGGCCGGGTCGACCACGGGCCGGGACTCGATCGCCGTCACGCGGCCCCCGAGGTCGGCCTTCAGGGCGAGGAGCGCCTGGTTCGTCTGGTTCTGGGCGTCGTGGAACTTCTGGTCGACCAAGGAGGCGATCCGGCCCTCGAGGGCCGTCGTGTCGGGAGCGCCGGGGGCCTTCCCTCGGGAGAGCTCCTCGACCCGCTGGTCGACGAGCCCCTTCACCCACGATTCAAGCTCCGCGCTCGAGGAGGACGCCGGAGCGATGGGCGTCGCGGGCGCGGGGGTCGCTGCGGCCGGATGGACGGAGGCGGGAAGAGCGGACGGACGGGCGGACGGGTCGTCGCTGACGGAGACCGGGACGGCCACGGGGCCGGACGGGGGGAGTCGGATTTCGGTCGGCCGCTGAAGCCACGGCGGGTGCTGGCCGGACGCGGGGGTGCCCGCGAGGCTCGACGGCGACGGCGCTACGACCGGGGGCTCGGGGATCGGGGCAAGGGCCGGAGCGGGTTGGGCCTGCAGGTACTCGTTGGCCCTCCGGGCGACCTCGCCGGTCGCCGGCGTGGCCTTCGACCGGGGACGCGCGATGAGTAGCGCCGCGGTCTCCATCGCGGTGCCGATCCGCCACATCTCCTTGCGGCGGTCGCGACCGCCCTGGCGCTCTGCGTCGTTCAGATGCGAGCGGACCCGCGCTCCTTCGACCAGGTCGACGCGTCGCGCGACCTCCGCGACCTTCTCGTCCTGATGGTCGCGGACGTACTGGAGGATCACGGGCAGGATCTCCTTCGTGCGGCCGCTCGGGGGCTTCGTCAGGTCCCGCAGGGCGACCGGGGCGGCCTCCCAGCTTTGGAGGCGCTTCGTGTGCCGTTCCCCCTGAGCCTCGCCGCGGGGGACTCGCATCAGGGCGAGCGCGAGCGGCAGCTGCTCGCTGAACTCGTGCAGGTTGACCTTCGCCTCCGGGAGGAAGTAGGGAAAGACGAGGAATGCGCCGAGCGCGACCAGCGACGTGGGGAGCAGGCGCACGAGGTCGAGCACGACCTGGCCGCCCGCCTCCCACTGGTCGGAGGCGACGATGACGACCGGTTCGGTCGTCCCGCGGTGGAAGAGGAACCCTTCCCCGACCGTCTGGTAGACGAGCGGGTCCGGTTCCGCGGCGGGCTTCGCCGCGTTCGCCTGGCCTCCCATCGTCGCGTGCGCCCGCAGGACCGCCGCCCCGAACTCGCCGCTCGCGACCAGGTCGGCCGTCGAGAAGACGAGGGTCTTCATCCCGAGCCGCGGCCGGTCCTCCGTCGAGAGGAACATCCGCCCGACGCACGTGTAGCGGCCGTTCGCGGCCGGATAGAGGAAAAGGTTCGGGTAGTAGGAAAGCGGCTGCGCCGGGTCCGGGTCCCAGTAGTCGTGCGTGTCCGCGATGTTGATCGTGAGGTGCCCGACCAGGCGGATCGTCTCGAGCGTCTCGCGGCGTCCCTCGAACTCCTCGGGGATCGTCGTGTACCCGGGGCTCTCCGCCTCGTTGTCGACCTGGCGGCACCAGACGACCGCGACCGGGGCGAGCCCGGCGGACGTCGGCGCCGCCGGCTCAGCCATCAGCCCCCCTTCGTTTGGCGGCGCTCGAGCACCCGCTCGCACGCGCGGGCCAGTGGGAGGGTGGTATTGACCATCACGGGGACCCCCAGGGTCGGGGTGCCGACGTTCGGGGCCTCCTCTCCGGACTCCCCGATGAACAGCGGGTGGCCCTCCCCGGTCGAGACGGCGCTCGAGACGAGGAAGACGTCCTCCTTCGTCGAGATGCCGCGCCCCTCCTGGGCGACCAGGATCGTGCCCATGCCGGCCCCGTCCCGACGGAGCAGGTAGTCGACCGGGTCGAACGCGCTGCGGTACGTCCGCTCGCGGACGGTTTGCTCGATCTCCGTGTAGAACTCCTTGAGCTTGTCCGCCTTGGACACCGCGATCACGAGCGGCAGGTTGCGGGTCCGCACGTACCGGAAGACGCCGCGGGCCAGGTTCACCTGCTGCGCCTGGTCCCGGAGCGACGGGAGCCCGGGCGAAAGGAGCAGGATGATCGCGTCGGCGTCGTGCACGAACCGGCCGAGCAGGGTCAGGCCCCGGCGCCACAGGTCCCGCCGGTCCGGGCGCCACGAGTCGAAGTGCGGGATGACCCGGCACGTCTTCTCCGTGACCTCCGCCTCGGCCGAGTCGATCCAGAGCCGGTCGTAGGTGAAGTAGTCCGCGATGATCCCGCCGGCCTCGTCGATCGTGTTGAGCTCCATCGGGCGCGAGGCGGCCTCCCCGTTCGGGGCGCCGTAGCGGAATCGCATCTTCATCTCGACGAACTGGTTGAATTTCGTCGGAAGGGGGTACTTCGTGAGGATCCCCTGGTCCTCCCGGCCCGCGGAGAGCTCGACCCAGAGCTTGCGCCGGTCCTCCATCGGGCGGTTGACGTAGTAGCGGGTCGTCGTCTCGAGGCTCCCCTCGGGGTCGGTCGGGTCGGTCGTCTCGTAGGTCGTCTCCTCGAGGGCGACGCCGTTCTCGAGGTCGCCGTAGAGCGGCAGGTTCCCGTTGTCGGCACGGGCCGGTACGTAGAGGATGGGGAGGTTCAGGCCGAAGTGGCCGGAGAGGAATCGGAAGTACGTCGTCTTGCCGGACGCAGGGATCCCGACGACGGCGATGCGAGCGCTGTCGACGGACGGTTTCGTCTCGCGCTTCGCCCCCGCCGCTCGGCGAGTTCGGGTCGTGACCTTGACCTCAGGCATCCTCGACCGCTCCTACCTCATCTCCGCGAGGCATATTTCAATGAAGTCTAGGGCCCCTTCGACCACCGGACCCCCGGAAGCGAGGTCGAGACGGGCGTCCTGGAGGAGTCCGAAGACCTCCTCGACCGCCGCCTCGTGCTTCAGGGCCGCGTCCTGCAGGTCGTCGGTGCCCGAGAGGCGCGTGAGTTGGTACGTGCCGCGCAGCTCCATCAGCTTCGCGAACAGGTTCATCAGGCGCTCCCGTGCCTCCGCGCTCGACCCGTTCGCGAGGCCGTGCTCGGTCTGGTCGATGAACTTCACGAGCGTTTCCGTCTCCTTGTCGTTCTGCATCCGGGCCTGGAGCATCGCGAGCCGGCGCACGACCGACGCCTGTGAGGGCGGTGCGAGCCGTTCCGCCTC
>JASHYY010000181.1 GCA_030042815.1 Thermoplasmata archaeon
GAGAGCACGGCCACGACGAAGTTCTGGCCCGCGGGCCGCTCGGTGAAGTGCACGTAGCGCATCGTCTGCGTCTGGAGGAGCGGGGCCTGCGGGTAGTGCAGGAGGTGACCGCGGGTGTCGGGCCGTCGCCGGTAGTTCACCGATTCGACGCCGAGCGCCTGCTTCGCCATCCCCGAGCCCATCGTGTTGCGGGGCGCGGAGTTGTGCTCGGGGTACGGGATGAGCCCGGTGCAGACGCCGAGCATCAGGTTCGGGTCGATCTCGAGGTGCGTGTGGCGGTCCTCGATCAGGTTCCCGGTCGGGAACTCGGCGTGGCAGAAGCCGCACTCGACCGTCGCTTGGTCGCGCTTGTCGCCCATCGACATCCATCGGATGTCGCTGCGGCTGAGCGCGTGCTCGCACTTCGGGCACCGGTCGGGCGAGACGTAGGCATCGACCGCGATGAGGGAGTCCTCCTCCTCTTCCGCGTCGACCCACTCGATCTTGCCCTGGCGGATGAGGTCGCTGAACGAGAGGGTGCCGCGGGAGAGCTCGTCGAGGTCGCCGCGCGAGACCCGCGGGACGCCGTTCTTGACGACGATGAGCGGCCGGCGCAGGCGGCCGGAGTCGCAGTGGACGATGACCTCGTTCATCTCGTCGTCGTAGCGGACGTTGATCTCGTAGGTCTTGTCGCCGAGCGTGGGGGAGAGGGTGCCGGTGCGTCGCCGCTCGCGGATCTCCTTCACGAGGTCGAGGGGCTGCGAGTGCAGCCCGACGAGGTTCCCGTTGACGTAGACCCGAGCGGCGCGCTTCCCCTTCGGCGCGGCCGCCTCCTGGAACACCTCGGGCCCGATCTCGCGGGTGTTCAGGTCGCGCAGGATGAGCGTGACCTCCTCCTCGTCGGCCCCCTCGGAGACGTCCACGCAGAGCGCGTAGTTCTTCACGAGTCCGCAGTTCTGGCCCTCGGGCGTCTCGTTGGGGCAGAGGCGGCCCCACTGCGTCGGGTGCAGGTCGCGGGCCTCGAAGTGCGGCTGGCTGCGCGTGAGCGGGCTCGTCACGCGGCGCAGGTGGCTGATCGTGGACATGTGGCTCGTCCGGTCGAGCACCTGGCTGACGCCGGCGCGGCCGCCGACCCAATTGCCGGTGGCGAGCGCGTGCACCAGGCGCTGGGTGAGCAGGTCCGGTCGGATCGCGCTCGCGATGCGGAGGTCCTTCTTGCGCGCGAACGAGCGCTCGAGCTGGTACTTGAGGTCCTTGAGCAGGAGCGAGAACGCGACGCGGAACAGGTCCTCCATGAGGTCGCCGGCGAGCTTGAGGCGCTTGTTCGCGTAGTGGTCCTTGTCGTCCTCCCCGCGGACCTTGAGGTGCAGCTCGAGGACCGTGCGCGCCATGCGCGCGAGGTAGAGGGCTTTCTTCAGACGGTCGGCCTTCGTGTCCCCGAGGTGGGGGAGGAGGGAGCGGTCGAGGATCCCGTCGACCTTGCGCTGCCGGTACTCCTTCGCCTGGCCGGTCGCGAACTTCTTCTCGAGGAAGATGAGGGCGTCCTCGGTCGTGAGGATCCCCTCGGGCGGGTAGAGCTTCTTCGAGACGCACTCCTCGAGGTTGACATTGAGCAGGTGCTTCATCGTCTGGACGAACGGTTCGTCCAGCGGGAGCAGCTCGCCGAGGACCGCCTGGAAGATCTCCTCGTCGTTCTTCATCCCGAGGGCCTTCATCAGGACCACGAGCGGGATCTGTCCGCTCGCCGTCGGGACCGAGACCTGGAGCACGCCGTCCTTCTTCTTCTCGACGACGGTGAGCGAGCGGTAGCCGCCGCGCTGGCTGAAGACCTTCGCGCTCTCGATCGGGGTGCCGTACCGCTCGTTGTACTCGGCGAAGATCCGGTTGGGCGCGAGGTCCTCGAGGCTGATGATGACCCGCTCCGTCCCGCCGATGATGAAGTACCCGCCGGGGTCGAGCGGGTCCTCGCCGTACTCGACGAGCTTCGCGCGGTACTCGTCGTCCGAGAGCCAGATCTGGTCGTCCTCGGAGATCTTGTACCGGTTGAGGTTGCAGGGCCGGCTCTTGACCATGATGGGGAGGTCGCCGATGTGGACGTCCTCGGGTGCGCGTTCGACCCCGTTCTCGACGACGGTGACCTTGAGGTAGATCGGCGCCTGGTAGGTCAGGTTGCGCAGGCGGGCTTCCATCGGGGTCAGGGTCGGCTTCGACCCGACCGGCTCCTTGACGAACGGGGCCCCGATGAAGATCGTCGGCTCGGCGGACGGGTTGACGGCGCCGCGCGCGTCCCGGCGACGTCCGACGCGGACGTAGATCGAGCTCTTGGTCTTCTGGACGTCGAGCCGGATGACGCCCCGCTCGGTCGAGTCCTCGCTCACCCGGGCGTCGTCGACGATCCGTTGCATCCGCGAGTTGGGGTTGTCCTTGGTCGGCAGGAAGTCGTTGAAGCTCGCGAGGTGGTGGTTGACGATCGAACGCTCCCGGAAGAAGCCGTCGACGATTTCGCGCATGGACTCGGAATCCTAGTCCCCTCCGGCGGACGGGACGATGAGGCGGTAGGCGATCGCCTCCCCGGCGGTGGCGCTGGGGCGGCGGATCCGAACGAGGCGGCCGAGCAGGTTCTCCCCGCTCTCCCGCATCCCCTCGTACTTCGGGTCGGTCTTCAGGCCCGGGTCGAGGACCAGGATCTTCGGCAGCCGCTCGGGCGGGGTGCCGAGCTTTTCGAGGACGCGCTTCGACTCCTCCTCGGACAGGATCTCGTGCCGCGGAGCGAGGTGGTGCGCCACGAACGGGCGTTTCGGCGTCGCCGCCGCCGCGCTGGCGGGGCGCGCGCGGGACCGACGGTTCGAGCTCGGGGTCATGGGGTCTCCAGCGGAGCGGAACGGGCCCGGGGGGACGTCCGGAGCGACCGCGCGGGTGCGGGTCGGCTCGTTCGAACCCCCGACCACCTGGTTAAAAGCCAGATGCTCTTCGTAGGGCCGCCGGACCTGCCGGACGGCCAACCTACCTGAGCTACGGGCCCGACTCCGTTCCGGAGCGATGGGACCCGGGCGGCGTATTTCAACCTATGCCCGACGGAATTCACTGAAGGCTCTCCAGGCTCGAGATGATCGACCAGATGGCGGTGCGGCCGTGGGTCGGGAGATTCGGGTCGTTCGCAAGGTCGTCGAGGACGTAGACCGCGCTCGCGATCCGCACGTCGAGCGCGACCCGCGGCTTCGCGAGCTCGTCCTTCGCCGACTGGGCGCCACGGCGGACGTTCCGCGGGACCGAGGCGTCGTCCGCGAGCTGCTCGAGCGACTCGACGATCCGGTGGAGCGCGGCCGAGTCGGGAGGGTTTGCTTGCGGCGCCGGGACGGCGGCGGCCCGGGGAGCCGGCGGAACGGCCGGACCGGTCATTGCCGGTGGACCTCCCCCGACTCCTTGTAGGCCGTGACGACCAGGAGCGTCTTCGTCTCGCGGATCCCCCGCACCCCGGGCAGGCGGTGCAGGACGAACTCCTTGAGCTCCTCGTAATGCGGGAAGCGGACCTTGAGAAAGATGTCGGTGTCCCCGGTCACGAGGAAGACGTCCTCGACCTCGGTGAACTTCGCGACCTCGCTCGCGACCGTGTCCGCCTCCGACGTCTCGACCTTGAGCGCGATCAACGCGACGACGTGCTCGTCGCCCCAGACCTTCGTGAACGCGCTCTCGACCGCCCGACTGACCGGCGCCTTCGCCGCCGTTGGTTTTTCCATACGTACCCCTCCGTACCGGTGTGGTCTCCGCGAAAGCGAATGCCCGACTCCCCCCGAACCTACGCCGCCGGGGCGGACTCGAACTCCTCTTGGAGGTCGTTGATGACCTGATCGATCACAGCCCCGGCCGACGGTCCGCGGTACTCCCGGACGCCGCCGGCCTCGCTCGAAATGCGCGCGAGGAGGTCCGTCGAGCCGCGGAGAAACTCGACGCTACAGATGAACTCCTCCATACCGATGGCCCCCCCGAGCCGAGCGGCCGAAAAAGGACCGCTATATAGGTTTTGGCATCGCCCGGACCGGCGGTAGCGCCCGAGAACCGTCGCCGAACCCGCAGGTCCGGTCCCCCGGTCTGCTGCCGCTCGGCGCTTCCCCCGGGTTCCGCACCGGCGACGGGGGCAGGGTTATCTCCTCGCCCCCGTAGACGACCCCGGGGAGCCGGAGTGGCAGCCGCCGCCGAGCCGAACTCGGTTCGAGTCGAGGTCCGGGTCGAGCTCAAGCCGGGGATCCTGGACGCCGAGGCGACCAGCATCGAGAAGTCGCTCGGCCTGCTCGGACTTTCCTCCGTCCGGCACGTGACGACGGCCCGCATCTACGACCTCGATTTCTCGGGGGTGACCCCGGGCGAAGCGCGGCGTCTGGCCGATCGGGCCGTCGACCAGCTGCTCGCGAACCCGGTGATCCACCGTGTGACGGTGCGCGAGCTCCCGGCGTAGGGCCATGGTCGACTGGGCGGACGGTGTCTCCTCGGTCCCGATCCGCCGCGCTTCGCTCGCGGAAGCGATGCGCACGAGCGGGGCCCGCGGGCTCGGCTTTTCCCGCCCCGAGGTCGCGCGCCTGCAGCAATACTATCGGAAGCAGGACCGCGAACCCACCGACGTCGAGCTCGCCGGCCTCGCCCAGAGCTGGAGCGAGCACTGCAGTTACAAGAGCTCCCGGCCGTTCCTTCGCCGGGCGTTCGCGAACCTCCGCCCGCGACCGAGGGTGCTCGGGACCGGGGACGCGGGCGTCCTTCGCTTCGAGCCCGGCTACGCCTACGCGTTGCGGATCGAGTCGCACAACCATCCGTCGGCGGTCGAGCCGTACGGAGGCGCCGCCACCGGGATCGGGGGGATCCTGCGGGACGTCCTCGCGGTCGGGGCGAAACCGGTCGCGCTGAGCGACCCCCTGTTCTTCGGCCCGCTCGAACGGGGCCCGGAGTCCGTCCCGGCGGGGGTGAAGACCCCGCGCTACCTGGCCGAGGGGGTCATCGCCGGCATCCGGGATTACGGGAACCGGGTCGGCGTGCCGACGGTGTCGGGCGGGGTCTACTTCGACCCGGCGTACGTCGTGAACCCGCTCGTCAACGTCGGCTGTGTGGGGTTCCTTCCGCGCGCGCGCCTCCTTCCGAACCGGGCCCGGGCCCCCGGCGACCGGCTCGTCCTCGTCGGGGGCCTGACCGGGCGCGACGGGATCGGAGGGGTCGCGTTCGCCTCGAAGGAGCTCACCGACCGCAGCGAGTCGGAGTCGCGCGGAGCGGTGCAGCTCGGGAACCCGATCATGAAGGAGCCGCTCATCCACGCCTGCCTCGAAGCGTTCGACCAAAGGCTCGTCCGGGGCCTGAAGGACCTCGGAGGAGGAGGCGTCGCCACCGCCGCCGGCGAGCTCGCCCACGCCGGGGGATTCGGCATGCACGTCGACCTCGGC
>JASHYY010000018.1 GCA_030042815.1 Thermoplasmata archaeon
CCGTGTCGTCCTTGCCGAACGGCACGGACGGGTCGAGGAGGTTCGGGAGCCGGCGGAGGACTACGTCGCGCGCCCGCAGGAGCTCGTCCTCCCGGCGCGCGAGGTCCCGCAGGCGTTCGGGCACCACCTTCGCCTCGGACTCGAGCGCGGGGACGGCCTCCCCCTTCCCCCGGGCCTTCGCGATCTCGAGGCTGAGCTCGTTGCGGCGTTGGCGGAGCCGGTCGGCCTCGCGGCGTCCGTCCCGCCACTCGGCGTCCTTCGACCGCGCCTCCTCGAAGAGCCGCAGGTACTCCGGGTTCCGCCGCCGGCCGAGGTTCTCCTCGACCCGGGCCGGCTCCTTGCGCAGGAGGTCGAGGTCGATCATCGGGCGGCCGAACGTCCCCGGGCGAAAATCGTTATCCCTGCTCCGGGCGGGCGACGCTTTTAGTGCGACGGGGGGTGCTCGCCCCCGAGGTCCTCGGGATGGCGAAGCAGGCGGAAGAGTTCGGGCTGTTCATCGACGGAAAGTGGGTCACCCCGAGCGGGGCGCGACACTTCGAGACGGTGAACCCCGCGGACGGGGAGGTCGTCGGCTCGTTCGTCACCGGGACCGAGAAGGACGTCGACCGGGTGGTCGCGGCGGCCCACCGCGCCTTCCCCGCCTGGAAGGAGACCCCCGCGCCCCGGCGGGGCGAGATCCTGCTCGAGGTCGCCCGCCGGATGAAGATGGCGAAGGACGGGCTCGGGCGTCTCGTCACCCGCGAGATGGGCAAGGTGATCAGCGAGGGGCTCGGGGACGTCCAGGAGGCGATCGACTTCATCGAGTACATGGCCGGCGAAGGCCGCCGACTGTTCGGCGAGACGGTCCCGTCGGAGCTCCGGTCGAAGTTCTGCCTGACCGTGCGCCAGCCCAAAGGCGTGGTCGCCTGCATCACCCCCTGGAACTTCCCGACCGCGATCCCGAACTGGAAGATCGCGGCCGCGCTCATCTGCGGCAACACGGTCGTCTTCAAACCGGCGTCCAACACCGCGCGCTGCGGCGCGGAGGTCGTGCGGGTCTACGAGGAGGCCGGGGTGCCCCCGGGCGTCCTCAACCTCGTCACCGGCTCGGGCGGCGTGGTCGGGAACGCCCTCGTCGGGGACCCCCGCGTGCGGACGGTCTCCTTCACCGGCGGCGTCGACACCGGCCGGGACGTCTACGTCCGCGGGGCCCAGGGGCTCAAGATGGTCCACCTCGAGCTCGGCGGGAAGAACCCGGTGATCCTGATGGAGGACGCCGACCTCCCCCTCGCGCTCGACGGCGTCCTGTTCGGCGCCTTCGGCACCTCGGGGCAGCGGTGCACCGCGACGAGCCGGCTGATCGTCCACCGGGACGTCTACGACGAGTTCCTCGGGATGCTCACGGAGCGCCTCGCCCGGTTCCCTATCGGCGACCCGCTCGACCCGAAGACCGGCATGGGCCCGGTCGCCTCGGCCGACCAGGAGCGGAAGATCCTCGAGTACATCGAGGTCGGGAAGAAGGAGGCGAAGCTCCGGTACGGTGGGAAGAAGCTCACCGGGGGCGCCTACGACCGGGGCCACTTCCTCGAACCGACGATCTTCGAGACGAAGCACGGCACGCGGATCTCGAAGGAGGAGATCTTCGGGCCGGTCCTCTCCGTGATCCGGGTCGGCGACTACGCCGAAGCGGTCCACGTGGCGAACGACGTCGAGTACGGCCTCTCGTCCGCGATCTACACGCAGGACGTGAACCGGGCGTTCCGAGCGATCGAGGACCTCGAGGCCGGCATCACCTACGTCAACGCCCCGACGATCGGGGCGGAGGTCCAGTTGCCGTTCGGCGGGATCAAGAACACCGGGAACGGCGGACGCGAGGCGGGCAGCGTCGCGGTCGAGGAGTTCTCGGAGATCAAGACGGTCGTCGTCGACTTCTCCGCGCGCCTCCAGAAGGCGCAGATCGACTCGGAAACCGCCGCATGAACCGGTTCCGGGGGTCCGACGAGCAGGTCGACCGCGAGGTCGCGGCGCTCGAACGGATGGCGTCGACCCGCCTCCGCCGGGCGGCGGCCGACCTCGCGGCGCTCGACCGCGACCTCCGCGAGCTGAGGAAGGAGCGCGCGCGCCGTCGCTCGGCCGGTGAGGTCCCGTCCGGGTCGGTCCCGGACTCCGGTGCGGCCTACGCGGAACCGTAACACGATTTTGCCGCCGCCCAACGGTATAAGTAACGCCCCCCCGTCTGCCCGGGGGAGGCCTCGATGAGCAGTGCCCCCCCGGTCCCGAGCGCGCCGACGCCTCCGCCGCCCGCCCCTCCCTCCGGTAAGATCCTCGGTCTTTCGAAGGCCGTGTTCGCCGTGATCGTCGTCGTGATCCTGCTCGTCGCCGCGATCGCCGGGCTCCTGTTCGCCGGCGTGATCCCCGGCCTCAAGAGCTCGGGCCCGTCCGGGCCGAGCGGTCCGAGCTACAACGTCACCTTCACCGAGACCGGGCTCCCGACAGGGACCGCCTGGTCGGCGACCCTCGGGGGGACCACCCAGCCGTCCACCACGACCACCGCGGTCATCCGCGCGACCAACGGGACCTACTCCTGGTCGGTCAGCGCCTCCGGCTACTCCGCCGCACCCGCCTCCGGGAGCCTCACGGTCTCGGGCGGACCGACCGGCGAGGGGGTCACGTTCACGGCGCTCCCCGCCGGGCAGTACCCGGTCACGTTCACCGAGTCCGGCCTTCCCTCCGGGACCAACTGGTCCGTCACCCTGAACGGGAGCCAGATGTCCAGCACCGGCACGACCGTCGTCTTCACCGAGCCGAACGGGATCTACCCGTTCACGGCCGGCTCGGTCGCCGGCTACACGGCGAAACCGGTCTCGGGGAGCGTCACGGTGAGCGGAGCCGCGGCCGGCGAGGGGATCGCGTACGCGAGCTCGGGGACGGCGGGCCGCCTGTCCTACTCCCAGGCGTGGACCGAGCTCTCGAGCGACCTCTCCTCCTCCGAGAAGGTCGTGTTCGCCGGCGGCGGAAGCGAGACCGTCGCCTACAGCAACTCCTCGGCACCGGTGCTCAACGCGAGCTGCCCCTTCACGGGCGGGACGGAGAGCTGGCCGTCGGTCCCGGCCTGGACGGGCAACTACTCGAACGGATACCAGACGGCGTGGATCTTCTACGTCTACGATTCCACCGGACCGGCGGTCCACCTCTACTTCGTGGAGGGCACGTCGGTCACCCTCGTCGGCACGGTCTCCGGCAAGGACTGCGTCGGGGACTTCTCCTACGAGAATGCGCTAACGGCGACGAACGTCACGGACTCCACGGGAGCCACCGCGGCGCTCGCGGGGGATGCGGCAGGCTACGTCAGTGCCTATCCCTCGGCCTCGTCGAGCCTCGTCGTCTTCCCGGGATTCACGTACCTGACGTTCACGGGGTACCCCGTCTGGTACGTCCTCTACACGACCTGCACCCCGACGGGCGGCGGAACGGCGGACAACTTCACCGCCGAGGTGAACGCGACCAACGGCCACGTCCTTTCCTACTCGACCTCCACGACCGGCACGTGTCCGGACTACGGCCTCTCGGGGTCGCCGCACCTCGCCGGACCCGGCCTCGGCCCCGCGATGCTCGGGGTCAAGGACGCCCCGGTCGCCCTCCGGCGGGCCGAAGGCTGAGCCCACGCCCGCGAGCGGAGTACCGGCCTAGAACGGGCCCGTCCGGTTCGGGTTGTCGAAGTTCGTGAGCAGCATCTGGCCCCGGGGTTTCGGGCGGCCCACCGGGGCGATGAGCGGGTCCTCCTCGAGGGCGGGCATCGTCTCCGAGATCGGCACGTCCACGATGATCTCCCGCGTCCGACCGCCGCGGCCGCGCGAGACGATCGTCGCGCGGATGAGGCCGAGCGACTCGAGCTCGGAGACGTAGTTCGAGATCGAGCGGGCGTGCAGCGGCTGGAGGCCCAGGCGCTCGGCGAGGCGTTTGTAGCTCTCGTAGACCTCGCCCGTGAGCACGCCGTTGCGGCGGCGCTCGTACGACTGGAGGATCGCGTACAGCAGCACCTTGCAGTGCGGGGGCAGGGTCCGGCAGCACTCGACGATGATGTCCTGCTCGAGCCGATTCTTCGCCTTCACGACGTGGTCCGGCGTGATTCGCTTCGCGTGGTCCCGCTCGGCCATCTCGGCCGCGAGCCGGAGGAGCGCGAGGGCCCGCCGAGCGTCGCCGTTCTCGAGCGCGGCGTATGCCGCGCACCGCTCGACGACGCCGGGGTCGACGACCCCCTCCCGGAACGCCTCCTGCGCCCGGTCGCGCAGGATGTCCTGCAGCTGGACCGCGTCGTACGGCGGGAAGAGGATCTTCTCCTCGTTGAGCCGGCTGCGGACGCGGGCATCGAGGTGGTTCGTGAACTTGAGGTCGTTCGAGATGCCGACGAGGACGAGCCGGGCCGACTCGAGCTCGGTGTTCAGCTGGCTCAGCGTGTAGAGGACCCCGTCCCCGCTGCGCGCGACCAACCGGTCGATCTCGTCGAGGACGAGGAAGACCGTGCCGCCCTTCGAGTCCATCAGGCGGCGCATCGCCGCCTGGACGCGGTCGAGCGACCAGCCGGTCGGGATCCGGTCGGGCTCCGACTTCGCGAACGTGTTCCCGGTGGTCTGCAGCAGGCTGTAGGGGGTGTCGATGTTCCCGCAGTTGACCGAGACGAAGGTGATGTGGCTCGCGAGCTCGGTCCGCCGCAGAAGGTCCTGCCGGACCTGCGCGACCACCGCGGTCTTCCCCGTGCCG
>JASHYY010000182.1 GCA_030042815.1 Thermoplasmata archaeon
CGTTCCATCGAGAGGAGAACCGTCCCGGGGCTGACGTTAAATAGGCTGGAACCCCGCCGAGGACGCCGTGGCCGATACGCCGAAGGACCCGGGTCCCACCGTCGTGCTCGGAGAGCGGGAGCTCGCGATCGGCTTCCGCTTGATCGGGCTCAAGGACGTGGTCGAGGTCACTCCGGAGAACGCGGTCGCGGAGTTCCAGCGCGTGATGGCCCACAGCGACTACAGCCTGGTCATCGCGAGCCAATCGATCCGCGCGCGTCTCTCCGAGACGCAGCGCGCGGCCGCGGACGCCTCGCTGCACCCGTTGGCCGTCTTCGTGCCGACCCCGACCGGTGAGTTCGAGGTCGAAAGCATCAACGCGCTCGCGAAGCGCGTCCTCGGGGTCACGCTCTCGGTTCCGTCGTAGGAGCACAGCATGTCGGGCGTCATAGCGCGGGTTTCCGGTCCGGTGGTCATCGCCGAAGGTCTCGAGAACGCGAAGATGTACGACGTCGTCCGCGTCGGGTCGCTCGGCCTCGTCGGGGAGATCATCCGCCTCGTCGGGGGGACGGCGACCGTGCAGGTCTACGAGGACACGACCGGGATCCGGCCGGGCGACCCGGTCGAGACGACCGGTCAGGCGCTCTCGGTCGAGCTCGGGCCGGGGCTCCTCAAGTCGATCTACGACGGCGTCCAGCGCCCGCTCGACGTGATCCAGAAGAGCGTCGGGGACTTCATCACGCGTGGGTTCGCGGCCCCTCCGCTCGACGAGAAGGCGAAGTGGGAGTTCCAGGCGACCGCGAAGGTCGGAAGCGAGGTCACCCCCGGCACGGTCCTCGGCACCGTCCAGGAGACCGCCCTCATCCTCCACAAGGTGATGGTCCCGCCGGGCGTCCGGGGGACCCTCGCGAAGCTCGAGAGCGGCACCTTCACCGTCCGCGACCCCATCGGCTCGGTCTCGACCGGCGCGGGCTCGGTTCCGCTCTACCTGTCCCAGAAGTGGGTCGTGCGGGTGCCCCGACCGGTATCGCAGAAACTGCCCCCGGACATTCCGCTCGTAACGGGTCAGCGGGTCATCGATTCCTTTTTCCCAGTGGCGAAAGGCGGCACCGCGTGCATTCCGGGGCCGTTCGGTTCCGGCAAGTGCCTCTCGGGCGAGACCCCGGTGCTGCTCGCCGACGGCCGCGTCGTGCCGATCGAGACGCTCCATGCGGAAGCGCTGCAGAGTGGAGAAGTCTCCGAGGAAGGTGCGGACGAGTGGATCCGGCTCAAGGAACCCCTCCGGCTCTGCTCCTTGGTCGGTAATCGCATCGTCACGAGTCGGGCGCAGACGTTCTACAAGGGAAAGAGCGACTCTCTCGTCCGCGTGCGGACCCGATCGGGCCGGAGCGTGCGCGTCACCCCCGTCCACCCGCTGTTTACCATCGGCCCGGACGGTGCCTTGCGAGAGACGAAGGCCCGCGACCTGCGCCCCGGTCAGTACGTCGCCGCGGTCCGCCAGATTCCCGCTCCGCGTAGGACCCAACGGCTCTCGATCTCGTTACCCAAGCTCCAGCGGCGCGGAAAATCGATTCGTATCCCCGATTTCATGACTCCCGACTTCGCCGAGTTTCTCGGACTCTTCGTGTCCGAGGGGTACATCCGTGGCCAGAGCACGGTGGTTTTCACGAACTCCGAGCCGAAACTTCTGCAACGATTCCGCGACCTCGCTTCGAGTCTGTTCGGCCTGGACTCGAAGATCGAGCGACAGGTGGCCAAGACCCCGAACGTCCTCGTCGCGAGCGTCTCCTTGGTACGACTGCTGGGCGTACTCGGAACGGGGCGCGTCGCCGCGGAGAAGCGAATCCCCTCCGCGGTCCTATCGGCCCCGAACGAATCCCTATCGGGATTTCTCCGAGGATACTATCTCGGGGACGGCAGCTTCTCCGACGGGGAACTGGAGCTTTCCACTGCCAGCAAACAGCTGGAAACCGACCTGGCCTACGCGCTCGCCCGCTACGGCATCACCTCGACCCTCGGCCGTCGAATCGTGGACGGCACTCCGTACTACCGAGTGTTCGTGCGCGGACTACCGAATCTTGCGAAACTATTCCGGCTGTTGGACTCGGACGCGCCCAAGGTCGCCGCCCTCTCTCGGTACGTCCAATCGAAAGCCCGGGGCTACTCCGCCACCGACGTGGTCCCGCTCTCCCCCGAGCACATTGAGCAAATCTACCGGGCCCACCACACCTACACCGGACTGTTGGGTGAAGGGATCGAAATTCACAACTACATCGGAAATGGGGAACGCATGGGCGTGCCGACCTTCCTCCGTTTCATGCGGTCCGCGCGCTCGGTCGGCGACCTTCGGGCCTCGGAACCGGAGTCGTTCCGTTTGACCGAGCTCGTCGAATGGATCTACTGCGACGAGGTGACCGAGGTGGTCGAGGAGACCGAAGGACCGTACGATGTGTACGACGTCGCCGTCCCCGAGTACGGCCGCAACTTCGTCGGAGGCCACGGCGGATTGTTGCTCCACAATACGGTCACCCAACAGCAACTCGCGAAGTGGGCCGACTCCGACATCGTCGTCTACGTCGGGTGCGGTGAGCGGGGCAACGAGATGACCGAGGTGCTCGCCACGTTCCCCAACCTTCAGGACCCGAAGTCAAAGCGCCCCCTGATGGAGCGGACGATCCTGATCGCGAACACCTCGAACATGCCGGTCGCCGCCCGGGAGGCGAGCGTCTACACCGGGATCACGATCGCCGAGTACTACCGGGACATGGGCTACGACGTCGCGTTGATGGCGGATTCCACGAGCCGCTGGGCCGAGGCGATGCGGGAAATCTCCGGACGACTCGAAGAGATGCCCGGCGAGGAAGGCTACCCGGCGTATCTCGGCCGCCGGGTCGCGGAGTTCTACGAGCGGGCCGGCCGCGTCGTCACCCTCTCGCCCGAGGGGCGCCGCGGGTCCGTCACCGTCGTCGGCGCGGTCTCGCCCCCCGGTGGAGACACCTCGGAACCCGTAAGCCAGAACACCCTGCGGGTGGCCCGCGTCTTCTGGGCGCTCGACGCGTCGCTCGCGTCGCGTCGCCACTTCCCGTCGATCAACTGGCTGCAGAGCTACTCGCTCTACGTCAACGACCTCGAGCCGTGGTACCGGGAGAAGCTCTCGAAGGAGTTCGTCGGCCTGCGGCAGCGGGCGCTCGAGCTCCTGCAGAAGGAGGCCGAGCTCCAGGAGATCGTCCAGCTCGTCGGCGTAGACGCGCTCCCCGAGCGGGAGAAGGCGACGCTCGACGTCGCGCGCATGCTGCGCGAGGACTACCTCCAGCAGAGCGCCTACGACGAGGTCGACACCTACACTTCCATCCAGAAGCAACTGCGCATGCTGCGGGCCATCCTCGAGTTCGGGGACCGCGAGCAGGAGGCGATCGGCCGCGGGGCGACCGTCGCCCAGCTGCAGAAGTTGCCGGTGCGGACGAAGCTCTCCCGGATGAAATGGATCCCCGAGGCGGAGCAGGGGCCCCAGTTCGACGCGCTCGAGCTCGAGATGAACCAGTCGGTGGCGGCGGTCGCCGCCGGGGGGGCCAGCTGATGGCGTCGAAGGGCGCGGCCGCGGCGAAATCGACCCCGGAGGTGCCGGTCGACTACCGCACGATCGACCGGGTCTCGGGGCCGCTCCTGTTCGTCCGCGACGTCGCGAACGCCGCCTACGGCGAGATCGTCGAGATCGCGCTGCCGAGCGGCGAACGGCGCCAGGGCCAGGTGCTCGACTCGAGGAAAGGCCTCGCGATTGTCCAGGTCTTCGGCCCGACGATGGGGATCAACGTCGAGGAGACCAGCGTGAAGTTCCTCGGCGAGGTCGCGACCCTGAGCGTCTCGGACGAGATGCTCGGCCGCGTCTTCAACGGCCTCGGCGAGCCGCGGGACGGCGGCCCGAAGATCGTGAGCGGCACCCGCCTCGAGATCGTCGGGAACGCGATGAACCCGTACTCGCGCGAGGAGCCGAGCGAGTTCATCCAGACGGGCATCTCGACGATCGACGTGAACAACACGCTGGTGCGCGGCCAGAAGCTCCCGATCTTCTCCGCCGCCGGTCTCCCCCACAACCAGATTGCCGCCCAGATCGTCCGGCAGGCGAAGCTGCGCGACTCGACCGAAGGGTTCGCGGTCGTCTTCGCCGCGATGGGGATCACCAGCGAG
>JASHYY010000183.1 GCA_030042815.1 Thermoplasmata archaeon
GGATGGGACGGTGCCGACTCTCAGTCGCGAGGGTTCAAATCCCGGAACTCGAGGGTTCAAATCCAAAATGTCGGAGGGGGGATTTGAACCCCCGGCCCCAGGATCTCTCCCGGGACGCCGGCGCGCGTCCCGCTATGAGTCCCGTGCTCTACCAGGCTGAGCCACTCCGACAGGGACCGGACGCGCCATCCCGCGCCCTCGAGGTCTACGCCGGGGCGCTGTCGCCGGTCTCGGCGATCGGCGCCGGCACGGTCGGGCCCGTCGCGTCGACGGGGACCGCGGCCTCCGGGGCGGGCAGCTCGTCCGAGATGGTGCCGAGGACCTCCGACCGGCGGATCTCGATCTTCTTCAGCGGGTAGAGGGTCTTCAGGCCGTGGGCGAGGACCTTCGAAAGGTCCCCCGCGAGCATCTCCCGCACGAACTCGGGGCTCGTCCGCAGCTGGGCCTCCTCGGTGAGGATCGAGACGATCTTGTGGCGGAGCTCGGCGCGCAGGCGCGACTGGAGCCGCTGCTCGCCGACGGCGACCGGCTTGAGCACGATCCGTACGCCGTCCTTGGTCGTGACCGTGAGGGCGGTGTCGATCTTCGAGCGCTTGCGGCGGGCGAGCCGCCGGACGTAGTCGGACGTGAGGTCGTGGCCGATGAACCGAGCTTCCGCGACGCCGTCCCCGCTGAGCCGTTCGATGCGGAAGCGGAGCTTGACGTGGGCCTTCGCGGCGTCCGCCCCTCCCGAGAGCTCGGGAAGGGTGGTCTCGAGCGTGCGGCCGACCACCTGCTCGGGTTCGCTGGCGACGGTCTCCCCGAGCTCGACGTGCTGGAAGAGGCCGGGCGCCCGAACCTTGAACCAGTGCTTCGAGCGCCACTTGTCCTTGACCGTCCGGGCCAAGGTCGCCTTCTTCGCGCCGGTCTCCTTCTCGGGCATCGCTCGCGGGGGCGCGGACCGGGGCCTGCTACTTAACAATGTCGAGACGGCCGCCGGTCGGCGACCGCCCGAACTCCTCGGCGGGGGACGCCCCCTGCGGGTCGGCCGCCCGCGGCAAACTAAATATCTCGCACCCAACTCCGCGCGCCGTGGCGCTGCCCCCTCTGGATCGGACCCGACCCGGGACCCGGGCGACGGCGGCGGACCTGAAGGCGGCGCACGCCCCGGTCGATAGCCCGGCGTACCGGTTCCGCACGGAGGTACTCCGGCGGCTCGAGGAGTTCCGGCAGAAGGGCCTCGACCGCGTCGAGGCGGTCCGGGCGCTGTTCCCCCGCACGATCCTTCCGGACCCCACCTACGAGGACCTGGTCGCCGGCATCATCGCCGGTTCGCACCTCCTCTTCTTCGGGCCGTCCGGCGCCGGGAAGACGAGCCTCGCGAAGGACCTCTGGGGGCTCTTCCCGAAGGGGGTCTGGGTCGTCGTCGGCTGCCCGGTCCAGGACCATCCGCTCTCGCTGGTCGACCCCGCGGCGGCCGCCCGGTTCCCGCCGTGCCCGATCTGCCAGCGCCGGTTCGCTCCCGACGCGGACCCGGCGCGATTCGACCCCGCGAACGTCGACCCGGCCCGGGTCCCGGCCGAGTACGTGCTCCTGCGCGAGGGGTTCGGCTTTGCCCGCCTTCAGGGCAGCTCGGAGGTCTTCCCGGACCACCTCACGGGCAACATCAACCTGCGCAAGCTCGAGGAGGTCGGCGACCCGATGAACCCCCTCGTGCTCGAGCCCGGAAAGCTCCTCCAGGCGAACCGCGGCTTCCTCCTCGTGGACGAGATCGGGAAGTTGCCGCTCGGCACGCAGAACGTACTGCTCCAGGCGCTGCAGGAAGGGACGGTCACCCCGTCGAAGTCGCGCGAGAGCTTTCCGGGGTCGTTCGTCGCGATCGGCACGTCGAACCTCTCCGACCTCGACAACATCAACGACCCGCTCTCCGACCGCCTCACGAGCGTCCACGTCGGCTACAACGACCGTCACGCCGACAACCGCCAGATCGTCGCGATCGGCCGGGCGGACGCCTCGGGGGCCTACGTACCCGAGGTCCTCGTGGACGCCGGCGTCCGCGTGATCGAGGCCTGGCGCCTGCGGATGAGCGAGGAGAACCCGGACATCGGCGAGGTCGGCTCGAACCGGACGCTCCTCGATGTCGCGGGCCGGACCGCGGCGATGGCGGCGTTGGACGGACGCGGCGTGCCGTCGAGCGCCGACCTCAAGGCCGGCCTGCTCCACGCGATGCGGGGCCGGATCCGGGCGCGCAGCGGGGACTCCTACCGGCAGAACGAAAAGCGCGTCACCGAGTTCGTCGACCAGTACCTCTCTCCCTCGCTGAAGCGGAGCGCCGGCGTGTACTGGTGCCGGTACTTCCGCGAGGTCCTCAAGGAGAACAAGGGCGAGGCGGAAGCGTTGGTCGGGGAGGGGCGGCGGCTCAAGGATGACGCGTCCCTCCAGGCCGAGCTGACCGCCGACGGAACGCTGTTCCCGAAGTTCCGCTCGTTCGCGCGGTACGTCACCGACCGGGAGCGCGCCGGGGACGCCGCCGGCCCGACCGCCGTCGCCGTGAACGTCTTCCGCCTGCTCGAGGAGTTCTCGCTCTTCTCCTGCCCGGAGGAGGACGCCGACGACGCCCCCCTCTAGCGCCGACCTCACGCTCCCGGACTGCACCGAGTACGCGGACGACGTCGGTTCGGACGACCTCCTCGACGCCCTCGACTCGGGTGCCCTCGTCCGGGCGCTCGCGGAGCGGGGAGTCGACGGGGCCCGGAGTCTCCTGCGCGAAGAGGCCGACCGCAACGAGGCCCTGCGGCAGCGGCTCGAGCGCCTGCGCGAGCGCCTGCGTCGGCAGGCCCGCCGCCGCGTCGAACGGGTGACGGCCGAGTACGACCATCGCGTCGAGGAGCTCGAGGTCGTCGCGCGCAAGAGCGACGAGGAGGTCGCCCGCGAGATCGCGGCGCTCGAGGAGCGGCTGCGGACGGCCCGCGCGGTCGACTGGTCGCGGCTCCCCTCGAGCGACTTCCTCGACGACGTCCGCAGTGCCCTCCTCGTGCCGGACGCCTCCTGGAACCGCCCGCCGGCTCCGCCGGGCCTCTTCGCCCGGCTTCGGGCCGCCTTCGCCCGGTTCGTCGCCTGGTTGCGGGGGCTGTTCTCGCGCAAGCGGTCGAAGACCCCGGCCGAGCCCGAGGGTCGCTCGATGCCGCTCGCCTTCGCCGGCGGGCCCGGCCGCACGATCGGCCCCTCCGAGATCGGGGACGCGCTCGCCCGCCTCTCCGGCCCCCAGCGCCAGGAGCTCTCGGACTCGGTGGCCGGATCGATCCAGGAACGGGAGCGGGCCCTCCGGCGCGAGGCGGAGGAGAAGCGCCGGGCGGCGGAAGCGCAGCGTCGCCGGCTGGAGGCGGAGCGGGAGGAGGCGCGGCGACGGGCCGAGTCGGAGACCGAGAGCCGCGTGCGCGCCGGCGAGCAGTCCCGCCTCGAGCGCGAGCTCAAGGAGCGAGGGTTCGTCGCGGAGCACGCCGGCGAGCTCGTGGTCACCTACGGTCTCGTCGAGCGGTTCGCCCGCCTGCTGCTCGAGGAGGAGAGCCGGCGGCTCCCCGGGGACATCCGACTCTCGACGAAGGGCGGCGGGTCGACCGGGGTGTACGAGAAGGCGCGCCTCCGCCAGCCCGAGGAGGTCGCGCACCTCGACGTCTCGGGGTCGCTGCTCGCGGCCCGCCTCGCCGGCCTGAAGCACATCGACGAGTCGGTGAGCTACGTCTACCGCGAGGTGACGGCCGAGCGGGTCCACGCGGTGCTCGCGTTCGACCGCTCGGGGAGCATGGCGGAGGGGCAGAAGCTCGAGGCCGCGAAGAAGGCCCTGCTCGCGCTCTACGTCGCGGTCCGCCGCCGGTATCCGGACGCCACCGTGGACGTCCTCGCGTTCGACAACGAGGTCCAGGTCCTCGACCTGGTCGAGCTGTGGGGCTGCCGGGCCGGGGCGTTCACGAACACCGCCGAGGTCCTGCGCGCGGCGCACCTGCTGCTCGCGGCCTCCCGCTCCTCCCGCCGCGAGCTCTACCTGGTCACGGACGGGCTCCCCGAGGCGTACACGGACGACGAGGGGCGGGTCCACTCGGGCCAGCTCGACGTCGCGATGGAACGGGCGCTCGAGCGGGCCCGCGAGCTCGCGACCGTCACCCCCCTCAAGACGACGGTGGTGCTCCTTAAGTCGGAGCACCCCGAGTACGAGTCGGCGGCCCGCGCGATCGCGCGCACGCTCGGCGGGGACCTCGTCGTGACCGAGCCCGCGAACCTCGGGATCGAGCTGCTCGTGCGGTGGGCGCGGGGCACGGAGGTCGAACGGCGCGTACGGGCCCCGGCCGCGCTCCCCGTTGCGCCCGCTCCGTCGGGTCCGCGGGCCCGCGGGCGGCGGCGCCGGGCCGACCGGCGGATGGGCGGCTAGGCCGGCCGTCCGCCGGCCTTGCCGATGGCCATCAACCTTTATCTCCCGACCCCGGGGTACTCGCGCCGAGGCGCACGATGTCCAGCAGCCAGGAGCAGGCCCAGTTCCGCCAGCACCTCGCGGAGATGCGGCGGGCCGCCGGGGGCCTCGGGCGAGACTTCGCGAACGAATTCTCCAACCTCGACGACAAGATCGAGCGGCTCGGCGAGGTCACCGCGAAGCAGGCGAAGTACCTCGGGATCGAGATCCAGGACGATTTCTCCTCGATCGGGCGCGCGATGGACGAGGAGATGCGCAAGCTCCCCGGCCGGATCGCGAGCGGCGCGGTGGCGATCGGTGCCGGGACCTCCCGGGCGGCCGGCGCGGCGCGCGACGCGATGGTGACGGCCGGCCACAAGGCGAAGGAAGGCACGAAGAACGCCTTCGCCGCGGCCGCGGGCGTGAAGCGCACCCCGATGAAGCAGTGGTCGCCCCCGACCACCGAGTCGGAGAACCCGCCGAACCCTCCCTCGACCTAGGAACGGGGCGTTTCGGGGGGCGTCGCGAGCGCCCGGCGGACGCGTTCCGCCGCCGCCCGGAGGTACTCCGGGTCGATGTCGAAGCCGACGAAGTCGACGCCGAGACGGGCCGCCGCGACCGCGCTCGAGCCGATCCCGACGAACGGGTCGACCACCGTGCGGGCCTTCGCCTGCCCGTGGAGCCGCACGCACCACTCGGCGAGCTCGGGGGGGAACGTCGCGGGGTGGGGCCGGTCCCTCGCCCGCTCCCGGATCGTGGGGTACGGGAGGAACCACGTGTTCCCCCGGCACCGCCGGTCGCCTCCGGCGCGCCGCCAACGGCCGACGTTCGACTTGTCCTGGTAGGGCACCCCGATCGCGAGCCGGTCGAGCCGGACGTCGCCCCGGTGGGTGAAGTGGAAGACGTACTCGTGCGCCCCGTGGAGGTACCGGTCGGAGACGACCGGCTTGTAGTGGCCGAGCGCGAGGTCGGTCGCGAGCCCGGCGGAGCGGCCGGCGGCGCGCCGCTCGATCGCGATCGACTTCACCCAGTGGACGACGTTCTGCAGGACGAGCGAGCGCCCGACCTCCCGGGCGACGTCCCACGGGAGCCACGGGTCCTTCGGGGTCCCCGCGACGTTCAGGAAGAACGAGCCGTCCGCGGCGAGGGCGGCGGCGACCGCCGCGCCGACGCGGCCGGTCCAGGCGAGGTACTCGTCCCGGGGCCGGTCGTCCCGGTACCGGCCGTAGCGGACCCCGATGTTGTACGGCGGGCTCGTCACGACGACGTCGGCGCCGCCCGGCCCGACGCGGCGGGAGAGGCCCGCGAGCGCGTCCTCGGGCCAGAGCACGACCGCGCGGCCCCGTCCGATCGGGATGCGGGTCGGCCGGACGCGGGGCGCCATCCGCCCCCGCGAGGCGCCCGGGGGAAAAGGATTAGCGCGCGGCGCCCGCGGTCGGCGGCTGGGCCTTCATTCGGGCGAGCTCCGACCGGGCCTCGGCGAGCGCCTTCTGCGGCTCCTTGTAGTAGAACGAGACGAGCTGGCCGACGTCGCGGTGCGTGAACGGGCGCTGGCGGGTCGCCTGCTTGTCCTTCGTCATCATGTACTCGAGCATCTCGACCCGGTTGCGCACCTCCCGCTCCATCTCCTTCATCGTGAGGTTCTTCATCAGCGCGACCTTCTCGTAGATGTACGAGTGGCCCGAGTAGAGGAACGTGTCGTCCGACGGGTTCCAGGAGTAGACCGAGTTCGTGATCAGCTCGTTCGTCTCCGGGTCGAGCCCGACGATCTCGGTGAGCGACTGCACGCGGCGGGTCATCTTCGTCCCGACCTTCACCTGGCGCTGGAGGAGGACCAGGTTGAGCGCGGAGACGAGCGAGCGGGGCAGCGAGATCGGCGGGTTCTCCATCCGGTGGACCATCGCGCTCACGCTCTCCGCGTGGAACGTCGTGTAGCAGGTCTTCCCGGTCGCCATCGCCTGGAAGACGATGAACGCCTCGGCGCCGCGGACCTCCCCGACCATCAGGTACTGCGGCCGCTGGCGGAGCGCCGCCGCGAGGAGGTCGAACATGTCGATCTCGCCGGGCGCCTTGCCGCTCAGGACGTTCTTCGCGCCGAAGCCGGCGCGCGTGAGCGACGGGACCCAGTTCTCGTGGGGGAGGTTGAGCTCGCGGGTGTCCTCGATCGAGACGATCTTCATCTGGGGCGGGATGAAGAGGAGCGTCGCGTTGAGCGTGGTCGTCTTCCCGCTCGCCGTCCCCCCGCAGACCATCATCGACTGGCCGTTCTCGATGGCGATCCAGAGGAACGCCATCATCTCGGGGCTCATGGTCGAGAACTTGAGCAGGTCGACCGGCGTGAACGGGTTGTCGCGGAACCGCCGGATCGTGAACGAGCTGCCGCGCTTCGTGACGTGCGTCCCGAGCGTCGCCTGCAGGCGCGAGCCGTCCGGGACGGTCGCGTCCAGCATCGGGGTCGCGACCGAGATGTGCTTCCCCGAGCGCTGGGCGAGCCAGACGACGAAGTCGTCGAGCTCCTTCGCGCTCCCGAACTTCAGGTTCGAGCGGATCGACCCGTACTTGCGGTGGTAGATGTAGAGCGGGATCCCGACCCCGTCGCACGAGATGTCCTCGACCTCCGCGTCGGTCATCGGGACCTCGACGATCCCGTAGCCGATGAAGTCCCGCTCGAGGAAGTAGAGGATGCGCGACTTCGTGGTCGGGCCCGGGGCGAGCTCCCACTCCTGGAGGAGGCCGTCGACCATCCGCCGCATCTCGTGCCGGCGCAGCTCGGGGTCGTCCTCGCGGTCCGGCAGCGGCTCGAAGTCGTCCACGAGCCGGACGCGCAGGCGCTCGGTGAGCTCCCGCTCGATGGGGGAGAGCGGCGGCTCGACCACCTCGTAGAGGTACTCGTTGCGCGTGTTGTGGTAGGTGATCCGGACGTACGAGAGCCCGGGGCGGATCGGGGCGAGGTCGAGCTCCTTCAGGCCCGGGTCGGAGAGGGGCGGGACGGGCGTGACCTCTCCCTGGCTGCCCTGGCCCGAGACCCCGAGGCGCGCGAGCTTCACCGGCCTCGGCTCGGCCGAGCTCTTGCGGAGGGCCGCGCCCATCCGCAGGAGCGGGGAGAAGAAGCCGCGGCGGGCCTGCTGGGTCGTCGGGATCTCCTCGGTCTCGTCGGGCGGGGACGGTGCTTCCGCTTCGCCGGCCATCGTCTGCCTCCTCAGCCCACGTTCAGGATCGGGACGACGAACCGCATGATCAGCCAGCCGGTGATGACCATGATCGTGGCGTGCTGGAGGCCCTCCGCGATACGGCCGTTGAACAGGACGCCCGCCATGATCCCGTCCCCGACCGCGTGGACGATGACGGCGACCATGAACGCGAGGAAGAGGACGGGGACGAACTGGAAGGCGAGCGTGACGGCGCCCGACGAGCCGAGCGAGGAGGAGCCGATCCCCTGCCCCGCGGTGATCATCTGCGGCAGGAAGACCGCCGCCATGATGTAGATCGTGACGAGGAAGACGAAGAACGAGATGTAGATGACCGTCACGTAGGTGAGCATCGAGATCTGGCGCGCCTGGGCCGCGAGCTGCGCCTCGCGCGTGTCGTGCGCGACCATCGTCAGCACGTCGGCGACGTTCCCGCCGGCCTCGTTGGCCCGGGTGACGATCGAGACCACGCGCTGGACGAGCGGGGTCGGGACCCGCTCCTCGAAGAGCTTCAGGGCCGTCGCGACCGGGACGCCCCACTCGAGCTGGCTCGCCATCTTCTTGATCTCGTCCGTGAGGAGGCCGTAGCGCCCGCCGCTCGCGACGATGATGGCGTCCGGGAG
>JASHYY010000184.1 GCA_030042815.1 Thermoplasmata archaeon
GTCCGCCCCGAGAGTTCCTTCCTGTCGGGCGAGGACCATCCCGTACGCTGCCGCGACGCCGATCGACGGCGCGCCGCGGACCGTGAGGGTTCGGATCGCCTCGGCGACCTCGCGAACGGTTCGGAGGCGAAGGATGCGGGTCGATGCGGGCAGCGCCCGCTGGTCGATGAGGAAGAGCGTTCCCCGTTCGTACCAGAGGGCCCGGACCGCCGCCATGAACTCGGGTTACGCCTCGAACGTGTGGAGCAGGTCGAGCCAGTCGGGGGTCACGACCTTGGAGGTGCCGACGGCCTCGTCGAGCGGGATCCCCCGCACCGTCTCGCCGCGCAGTACGGCGACTTCGCCGAATCGGCCGGCGAGGGCGAGGTCGACCGCCTGCGCGCCGAGCCGGGTCGCCAGGATCCGGTCGAAGAGGTCCGGTGCGCCCCCGCGCTGGACGTGCCCGATTTGCGCGCTGCGGCTCTCGACGCCCGTCTGCTCTTGGATCCGTCGGGCGAGCTCCGCCCCGACCTCGCGCTCGCGCAGGAGCTCGTGCCCGAACTCGTCCTTGCCCCCGGTCGTGCCGCGCCGCGGGCCGAGGTCGATCCCCTCGCTCGCGACCACGAGCGCGTAGCCCCGGGCGTCGACGGCCCGTCGGACCCGGGCGAGGAGGGTCGGCTCATCGTACGGCTCCTCCGGGACGAGCGTCGCGTCCGCCCCGCCCGCGAGACCGGTCGCGAGCGCGACCCAGCCCGCGTGGCGACCCATCACCTCGAGGACGATCGCCCGGTGATGACTGCCCGCGGTATCGCGGAGCCGCTCGAGCGCGTCCACGGCCACCGCGGTCGCCGAGTGGAACCCGAACGTCCAGTCGGTTCCCGCGACGTCGTTGTCCATCGTCTTCGGGACCCCGACCACGTGACCCCCCCGCCGGTGGAGCTCTCGGGCGGCCGACAGCGTGTCGTCGCCGCCGATCGCTACGAGGGCGTCGACGCGGTGTCGCGCGAGGGTCTCGAGGACGCGGGTCGCGTCGGCCTCTTTCGCGAACGGGTTCGTCCGCGAGCTGCCGAGGACCGTGCCGCCCCGGGACAGGATCCCCGCGACGTCGGCCGGAGCGAGGGGCCGGACGAGGTCGTCGCGTAGGCCCTTCCAGCCGTCGAGGAACCCTACGGTCTCGTGCCCGGACCGCGCGGCCCGCAGGACGACCCCCCGGACGGCCGCGTTGAGCCCCGGGCAGTCCCCGCCGCCCGTCAGGACGCCGAACTTCACGCCGGGACCTCGAGGTACGCGCGCGGGGCGGTCGTCAGGAACTCGTACCCGGACTTCGTGACGACGATGTCGTCCTCGATGCGGACGCCGCCGTGGCCCGGAAGGTAGATCCCCGGCTCGACCGTGATCGCCATCCCTTCCTCGAGAGGGTCCTCGGCGGTCGAGTTGTAGCCCCACCCGTCGTGGACGACCAGACCGATCGAATGACCGACTCCGTGCGTCAGCCGGCCCTTCCACGGCGAAGCATCGATGACCCGCGCCGCCGCGAGATGGACCTCCTTCGCCGGGACGCCGGGCCGCACCGCGGCGAGCGCCGCCGCCTGGGCCTTCTCGACCGTCTCGTGGACCCGCATGAGCTCGTCGTCCCGGGCGCCAAAATGGAACGACCGCGTGATGTCGCTCGCGTACCGCTCGGAGATCGCGCCGAAGTCGCAGACGATCGAATCCCCGGACCGGAGCTTCGTCGTCCCCGGGGCATAGTGGGGCTCGGCCCCGTGGGCCCCGAACGCCACGATGGTGGAGAACGAGCGGCCGCTCGCGCCGTGGCGGTTCATCCGGTACTCCATCTCCGCCGCGAGCTCGAGCTCGGTGAGGCCGGCGCGGAGGATCGAAGGGATCTCCCGTCCGACCGCGGAACCGATCTCGCCGGCGGTGCGCAGCCGGGCGATCTCGGAGGCGTCCTTCGTCACTCGGGTGCGCCGGATCGCGTTCGACGCGTCGACCCACTCGACGCCGGGGAGGAGCTTCTTGAACCGCTTTCCGAGCTCGAACGTGAGCTCGCGGTCGTTGAGCGCGACCTTGGAGGCGCTGCCGAGGAGCTGCTTCACGAGCGCCTCGGTCTGTTCCCCCCGGTCGACGACGTGGACCCGCACGTGCGGGTCGTGCTTCGCCGCCTGCCGGGCGCTCTCCTCCTCGAGCGATCCCGTGAGCACGTCGAGCTCGCCGTCCGGGTGCGCGATGGCGACCGAGCCCTCGAAGAGGCCGCACGGCACGTCGAAGAGATAGAAGAACGTCTGGTCGAGGTGGGGGTCGACCGCGTTCGCGAGCACGACCGCGTCCGGCTTCGGGTCGAGGTGGCGGTAGAGCTTCTCCACACGGGCCTTCATCGCCCGGTCCAGCCTCTTCCGCCTTTCAACCTTTGCCGGCGTGCTCGCGCACGTCCTTCCAGGACAGGATCGGGTCGCGCGCGGCGCGCACTTCGTCGACCCGGCGCACCGACAGGTTGCGCGGGGCCGCGTGCAGGTTCTCCGGCGTGTCGGAGATCGCCCGCTCGAACGCCTCGACGTAGTGGTCGAGGTCCCGCTTGCTCTCGGTCTCGGGAAGCTCGACCATCAGCGACTCCTCGACGATCGCCGGGAAGTAGACGGTCGGGGCGTGGACTCCCTCGTCGAGGAGCCGCTTCGCGAGGTCGAGCGTGCGGACCCCGCGTTCCTTGAGCGGGGCGCCCGAGAGGACGAACTCGTGCTTCACGAGCGT
>JASHYY010000185.1 GCA_030042815.1 Thermoplasmata archaeon
GAGGTCGACCTGCCCCCTTAGACCGAGAACGACTTCCCGTTCTCGGGCAGGACCACTTTGCAGGACCCCTCGAGCGCGTCCCGGAGGGCCTCCCGGTGGTCCCCGTGCATCAGGACCACCGTTTCGGCCCGGCTTTCCTTCGCGACCCGGACGAGGTCCGAGTGGCCGGCGTGCGCGGAGAAGTCGAACTTGATCACCTCGCACGAGGGACGTACGACGGTATCGTCGATCAGGAGCGCCCCCTCGTCGAGGAGCCGACGTCCGTTCGAGCCGTCGACCTGGAACCCCGTGAGGTAGATCGAGCTGTTCGCGTCCTTGTAGAGCTCCCCGATGTAGTAGAGCACGGGACCCCCGTCGAGCATCCCGCCGGTGGTGACGATGACCTCGGCCTCCCGGAGTGCCTTGCGGCGGTCCCCGGAGTGCTCGACGACGTGAACCCCCTCGAGGGCGCGGCGGAAGCGGCGGGCGTCGGCGAGGTATTCGGGGGCCGCCTCGTAGATCTCGTTGACCGAGCGGGCCATGCCGTCGAGGTACGTCTCGAACCCCGACGACGCGAGCGACATCAGGACCTCCTGGGCCCTCCCGACGGCGAACGCGGGGACGATCGCCTTTCCCCCTCGCTCGACGGTCTCGGCGACCTTCGCCCGGAAGCGACGCTCGGTCTCCTTCCGGTCGGGGTGTTCGCGCCCCGCATACGTCGACTCCATCACGAGGACGTCGCACTCGACCGGCTCGGCCCCGCCGACGAGATGGGTCGGCAGGGTCTGGAGGTCGCCCGTGAACACGAGGTCCTTCTCCCCCTTGTAGAGGACCATGGACGCTCCGGGAATGTGACCCGCCGGGGTGAACTCGACCTCGATCCCGCGGTGCCGGAACGTCCCGTGTCGGTCGACCGCCGTGAAGCGCGCGTGGAGCGCGTGGATGTCGCTCGGCGTGTAGGGTGCGAGGTACCCCTCGAGCCGGGCGACCTTGAGCGCGTCTTTCGTCAGGAGGTCGGCGACCGCGATCGTCACCGGGGTCGCGATCAACCGGGCCCGGGGCAGCCGGCTCAGCAGCGGCGTCATGCCCGAGTGGTCGAGATGGGCGTGCGAGAGGAAGGCGAGGTCGACGTTCATCGGCGCGGGACGCGGGTACGCCGGCGGGTCGGACGGCGTCATGCCGTAGTCGAACAGCAACGTCCGCCCCTGGTCGCGCACGACCAGTCCGAGGGAGCCGACCTCGTTGGCACCGCCGAGGAACTGTAGGTCCATCCTCCGGCCGAGCGGCCGTCCCACTTAACGTCTGGCGGAAGGCCGGGAGCCGGTGCGCCGCACGAACCGTCTTTAACGGGGGGTCGATGGCGACGCCGTGTCCGGGACCGGACGGCCCGAGCTCGAAGTGCTCTACCGGATCAGCCTCGCCGTCCACCGCGTCGTGCGCGATGCGGCGAACTCCCCCCACCGCGGCGACGTTGTCGCGATGGGGGCGGACGGCAGCCCGACCGAGGAGCTCGACCGGCTCGCGGAAGCGGCGATCCTCCACTCCCTGGACGCGGAAGGCGTCGATTGGGACCTCGTCTCCGAGGAGGCCGGTCACGTCGCCCGCGGGGGCGGCCCGACGCTCGTGGTGGACCCGATCGACGGGACGTTGAACGCGCTGCGGAACCTCCCGTTCTCGACCGTCTCGCTCGCCCTCGGCCGGGACCGGCTCGACGGCATCGAGGTCGGCCTCGTCCACGACCTGTTCCGGGGCACCACCTGGTGGGCGATCCGGGGCGAGGGGGCGTTCGTGGACGGACGCCCGATCCGCACGCGCCCGTGGAACCCGAAGGGCGAGGTCTTCTTCGCGAACCTCGGCCACCGCGCGACCGAGCGCGCCGTGCGGCTCGCCGGGAAGAGCCGGCGCGTCCGCTCGCTCGGGTGCGCGTCGTTCGAGATGCTGATGGTCGCACAGGGAAGCGCGGACGCCTACTTCTTCGAGAACGCGGAGCCGCACCGCAATCTCCGCTCGACCGACATCGCGGGAGCGTACCGGATCTTGTGCGAGGCCGGGGGCGGGGTCACCGACTCGCGCGGCGAATCCCTCGCGTCGTTCCCGCTCGACGTCGCGGGGCGCACGAGCGTGTTCGCCTGGGGCGACCCGAAATGCCTCGCGGGGGCGCGGGAGGCGGGCTACCTGTGAAGGTCGGACTGACGGCGAACCCGCTGAAGCCAGAGGCGGTCGACCTCGCGCGGCGCGCCGTCGAGCATCTCGGGAACCGGGCGGAGGTCCTCCTGAGCGACGACCTGGCGGGCGCGGTCCCGAACCTGCCGGCCGCTTCGCTCGACGGGGCTCGGCCGGACGTGCTGGTCGCGATCGGCGGCGACGGAACGTTCCTCTACGCGCTCCACCGCTGCGAGGCTCCGCTCCTCCCGGTCAACGCGGGCACGGTCGGCGTCCTCGCCGAGGTCGACGGCCGGCGACCGGACGCCCTCGACGCCGCGCTCGACCGAGTGCTGGAGGGGCGCTACTACCTCGAGGACCGGATGAAGCTCGGCGCCCAGGTCGCGTCCCATCCCCTCTCGGACGCGGTCAACGAGTACGTGATCCACGCGGGGGTCGTGGGCAAGATGGGACTGTTCGAGCTCGCGTTCGACGAGCAGGTCGTCGGCCGGATCCAGGCGGACGGGATCATCGTCGCGACCCCGACCGGTTCGACCGGCTACTCCTTGAGCGCCCTCGGCCCGATCGTCGACCCGGGCCTCGATGCGATGGTCCTGACGACCATCGCGCCGTTCCGCGTCGAGGCGCGGGCGCTCGTCGTCGACCCCTTGCGGACGATCCGCCTCACGCCGGTCGAGCTCGGCACGGAAGCGGTCGTGATCGTGGACGGCCAGGAGTCGCATCCGCTGCCCACCGGGGCGTCCGTCACGCTCTACCGCTCCCCGCGCCGGGCGACGTTCGTCCGGTTCAGCTCGCGCTACTTCGACCGCCTGCGCGGCAAGCGGATCCTCCCGTGGACCGAGGAGGGGTCGGAGGCGTCGTCCCGTGCCGATCTTCCGCCCCGAGCGTAAGCGGCCGGCCGGCGCGCCCCCGCTCGGCTCGACGCCGCGGGCGATCACCCGGCGGACCCTCGACAGCGCGCTCGCGAGCGCCCGGTCGGCGTACCCCAACGAGTTCGGCGGCGTGCTGCGCGCCGACCCGCCCGGGGTGATCGGTGAGCTCCTGCTGCTTCCGGGAACGACGGCGGGCCGACGGCACGCCAACTTCCACCTCTACATGTTGCCGGCCGACCTCTCGGTGGTCGGCACGGTCCACTCGCATCCCTCCGGCGCCTTGCGGCCGTCCGACGCCGACCTGCAGCTGTTCCGCAACTGGGGGTCGCGCCACCTGATCCTCGGCGCGCCGTTCGGACCCGGGAGCTGGCGGGCGTACGACGGGAACGGGCGGGAAACCACCCTCGAAGTGCGCGAAGCTCCTCGACCGCGCCCCGTCGAGACGCCCTTGCCCGAGTATCGACCCCGCGTCGTGCACCGCCCCGGCGAGCCGTCGTCCGGGGTCTTCCCGGCGGACGAGGCGTGATCCGAGCCGGCGCGGGCCTATTCCCGGACCGGGATGGTCGGGATCGGGAGGCGCTCGGGCGACCGGTTCGGGTCGACGATCGGCTTTCCCGGCCGGGAGGGCGGGCTCAGGAGGCCGTGCATCTTCCCGATCATCTCGAGGAACTCGATGAACCCGCGGAAGGCGCCGCGGTAGAGACGGGTGTGGCTCCCTTCCCAGTCGAAGAAGTCCTCCAGCATCGATTTCGACTGGCGCAGGCCGTGGGTGAGGGCGCGCTTCAGGAGCTCCTCCTGGAGCGGGCTCAGGCGGTCCCGGCGGAACCAGTCGCGCGACTTGAGGTGGCCGAGCGGGACGAAGAACATCGGCACGAGCAGCGCCTTGAAATCCCACAGGTCGTCGAAGAGGTCGATCGTCCGCTGGACGTCGTCC
>JASHYY010000186.1 GCA_030042815.1 Thermoplasmata archaeon
CCCGCCGAGGGGATGCTCGTCGGCAGTGCGGCGGCGTTCCTCTTCCACATTGCGAGCGAGGCGATCGGCTCGACGTTCAGCCGGCCGCGGCCGTTCCGAGTGAACGCCGGGGCCGCGCATTCCTATGTGTTGATGGCCGACGGTACCACCCGGTATCTTGCCGAACTAGGGCCGGGGGACGCCGTTCTCGTGTCCGAACCCAAGGGCGCGGCGCGTTCCGTGCGGGTCGGTCGGGTCAAGATCGAGCGCCGTCCGCTCATCGCCCTCGGCGTGGGAGATCCGGAGCACCACCGGACCGTCTTCCTCCAGGAGGCGGAGACCGTCCGGTTGTCCACCGAATCCGGTCGACTCGCCACCACCACCATCGGCGTGGGCGACCGGGTGTACGGCGTCACGCTTCCTCCCGCCCGACATCTCGGGCAGCCGATCGAGGAGACGATCCAGGAACGATGAGCCTCCCCCCGGTTCCGGCGATCGTCGTCTCGCTCCCGGCGCACACCGTCGGCGAGGCGAGGAAACAGATCCGGGAGGCGGCCGCGTCCGGCGCGGACCTTGCCGAGATCCGCTTCGACCGATGGACTCCGGACGAGCGACAGCGCGCTGCGGACCTGTTCCCGAGCCCGCTCCCCTTGGTGGCGACGCTGCGCTCCCGGTCCGAAGGCGGCGAGGGGCCGGACGACCCCGGCGAACGCGCGGAAAACCTCGGACATCTCGGCCGGCTCCCGTTCAGGTGGGTCGACCTCGAGCGCGCTCGGGACCGCGAGGAAGCGCTGCCGGTCCCGGCCGAGAACCTCGGGCGAATCGTATCGGTCCATCGGCTCGGGCCGGGACCCCATCCGGAGTGGGCCGAGCTCCTTCGCGAACTCCCCGCCCCCGGGACCCTGCGCAAGGTCGTGGTGGGTTCTTCGGTGGGAACGCTTCTCGCGGAACTGCTCCCGGCGATCCCGCCCGCCGGGGAGGGACCCGTCGTCGCGCTGACCACCGGTCCGTCGGGACCGTTGCTTCGGGCCTGGTCGCGTCGGCTCGGCTTCCCCATGGTGTTCGCCTCCCTCCCCGATACCTCGCTCCGTCCCGGGGCCGCTCCCAGTGCTGTCGAGGCCGCCCAGATCCCGGTCGACCGACTCCGCCCGTTCCTCGAGGCGGGCGACGAGGCGCCGGCCTTCGGCCTGGCGGGTCATCCCGTAGATCACTCCCTCAGTCCCGCCCTCCATGCCCGGTGGATGCGGGCCGCCGGCACCCCGGGCCTCTACGTGCCGCTCGACTTCGGCTCCGAGGAGGAATTCGTGGAGTGCCTCCTGCCGCTGGCGGAGCGGGGATTCCGGGGGCTCAACGTGACCCATCCCTTGAAGTCGGCCGCGCTCGAAGTCGCGACCGAGGTCGCGCCCGGCGCGGCCGCGTGCGGAGCCGCGAACTGCCTCACCTTCCGGGAAGGCACGGTCGAGGCCGACAACACCGACCTGGCCGCCATCCTCCGACGTTCGGACGAGCTCCGTCGGGCGGGTGCCTGGGACGGCCGCCACGTCACGGTGATCGGCACCGGGGGGGCCGCCCGAGCGACGCTCGCCGCGGCCCGCACCGTCGGGGCCCGCCGGAGGGTCGTGGGCCGCAATCTCGACCGCGTGGCACACCTCGCTCGGGAGTTCGGGGCCGACGGTGGCGGCGAGCCGTTCCCCCCGGACGGCCTGGTGGTCCACGCGACGACCGTCGGGCGGGACGGGTCGGGTCCCCTCGAGGTCCCGCTCGAGCCGTACGTAGCTCGCGGGACGTACCTCCTCGACTGGGTCTACCGCCCGGATGCTCCCTCGATCCGCACGGCCGTCGCCGGGGTCGGAGGAGTCTACGAGGACGGGACCCGGCTGCTCGTCTACCAGGCGGCCGCCAGCTTCGGGATCTGGTGGGGCGAAGAGCCGGACCCCGAGGTCCTGAGCGAATCGCTAGAGGAGGCGGGATGCGCGGAGTAGGCCGTGCCTCGGCGGCGGTCACGCTCGTCAACGCCTTGCCGACCGGGGTAGGCGCCGCCCTGGGGATCGATCTCGCCGCGACGGCGGAGGTCGTCCTTCGCCCGACCCGGCGGCTGCATCGCCCGACGTTCGATATCCCGGGCGAGGTCCGGACCCCGCTCGTCGAAGAGGCCCTCCGGGCCGGAGTCGCTCGGTTCCTCCCGACCGCTACGTTGGACGCGACGCTCGCGGTCCGCTCGGAGATTCCGGTGGCGCGGGGTCTCAAAAGCTCGAGCGCGGTCGCGTGCGCGGTGCTGTCGGCGGTCGCGCAAGCGGCGCACGCAACGGCGACTCCGGTCGACATCGCCCGCCTCTCGGCCGAAGTCTCCCGCGAGGTCGGGGTGAGCGCGACCGGAGCGTTCGACGACGCGCTCGCCGGACTCGTTTCGGGATTCGTGCTCACGGACAACGAGCGGGCGACCGTGCTGCGGCAAGACCCCGTCGAGCCGGAGTGGATGGTCGCCCTGCTCGTGCCCCCGACGTCGCATCGTCCCTCACCCGAATGGCTTCCCGCCTTCCGCGCCCGGGCCGCCGACGGGGTCGCGGCCGTCGCCGCGGCCCGCGAGGGGAACTGGTGGGCGGCGATGGAGCGGAACACCGTCCTCGTCGAGGAGGTCATGGGCTACGACTACTCGGAGTTGCGCGGGCGGTTGAGGTCGGCGGGCGCGATCGCGACCGGAGTCAGCGGTCTCGGGCCCACGCTCGCCGCGGTCGCCCCCCGAGAGAGGATCGACGCGGTTCTCGAGGAGCTGCCCCAAGCTCGGGGCGAACGGCGACGCGTAGAGATCGGAAGTCCGGCGGCCGCCGCGCCCGGAGGCCCGTCGTGACCACCGTCCGACTGCGACCCGGCACGGTGGGGGGTCGGCTGACCGCTCCGCCGTCCAAGAGCTATACCCATCGAGCGCTGGTCGCGGGGCACCTCACGGGCCGACGCTACCGGGTAGAGAACCCTCTCGACTCGGTCGACACCCGAGCCACGGCCGACGCGGTCGGTGCCTTGGGAACTCCCGTGCGGAGAGGCGAGGGGGTCTGGGAGGTACGGCCCGGTCGTCGGGTCCCGTCCCACCGGCCGGTGACGATCGACTGCCGCGAATCCGGCACGACCCTACGGCTCGCCGCCGCGCTCGCCGTTCGCTCCGACCGGCCCGTGACGTTCGTCGCGGAGGGTCGGCTTCCCAGGCGTCCGATGGAGACTCTCTGGGGCGCGCTCGAGACGCTCGGTGCCCGACGCGAGCGCTCGGGCCCCACGGGCGGTCTTCCGGTAACGATCCGGGGTCCGATCCGCGGTGGACCGGTCGCCGTCCCAGCGTCCGAGAGCT
>JASHYY010000187.1 GCA_030042815.1 Thermoplasmata archaeon
GGCCCGAGGGGCTCGCGCCATGATCGGGCATCGCGTCGGCTCTATTTATCGACCGCAAACGGCCTTCGGTCCGAGCGTCGCCCGTCGTTTCCGTTTCCCACCGCGCCGCGACTATCTGCTGTCCGGAGCCGGTTCGGTAGCTCGACCGGGTAGATCGAACGGAGCCTTCATCGGCACCGGCACCCTGCTGTACTGGGAGGGATGGCGCAGCCGGCCTCGACGGCGGACGACACGATGCGATTCGTCCTTGCCAGAGCCGAGATGCACTACCGTCTCGGCCTCGCACTCCTTCTCGCCGGCTTTCTGGTCGTTCTCGGGTGCTCTTTGTGGAGCCTCTTCTTCCACGGATCCTCAGCCACGGGACTCGGGACCCTGCTGGCGTACGTGATCGGAAGCGGCGGTTTCGCGTTGGTCCTGGCGGGCGCGGTCTTCTTTACCGAAAGCCGAGCCTTCCTCCGTCGTAACCGACCCGTGGCGTGAGTCCCGCCGAAGGCGCGCGAGCCGCTCGCCCCGGGGCTCCAGGCGCGGTAACGAGTGCGGTATACTTTCGCTCTCCTACCCGTACTAATATCTCGGAAGAGATGGAGCCGCCACGAGGCGGGGCGCTCCGATGGTCTATCTGAAGGACGAAGGCTCCGTCTTCGACGCCCCGATCGAGTTCGTCTGGAAGTACATTTACGGCGCGGAGGACCACGACTCGGCGCACAAGACGACCCGAAATCCGAAATTCGGAAAGTACTCTGACATCACCCTTCTGTACGGGTCGGAGCGTTTTCTTCAGGGCAAGTGGGCCCCGGACCAGCTCCGGATCTCAATGTTCCCGCCGGTGGCGGTCGTCACCGAGTGGCTCGAGGGCGTCCTCGCGGGGTCGAAGTTCACCTATGTCTATTCACCTCAGGGGGAGAGGACACGGATCGATGTCTACGGAGAATTCACGTCCAAGACGTTACCTCCGACCGAGATCGAAGCCGTCGCGCGAGAGTTTCTCGAGACCGAGTTCGCCGCCGACGCCACTGTCATCCGAGCGGCGTATCTCAAGGAAAAGTTGCGTTGAGGCCGCCCGCGGCGCTGCGGTCCGTCTAGGAGGAGGTTGTTGACCCGCTTGGACGTTCCCCGTCCGTTAATACATATGTTGTACTTTATATAAATGCAAGCTTATGGTAGTGCCATGTCGGTAACGGCGGCGTCGTTCGAGGTCCTCGGAGAACCGACCCGCTTGAGGATCGTGGAGCAGCTTCGGCCCGGCGAGCGGTCCGTGGGCTCGTTGGTGTCGTCGCTCGGAGTATGCCAGCCCGGCGTCTCGCGCCACCTCCGTATCCTGCACGAGGCGGGATTCGTTCGGGTCCGCGCGGAGGGCCAGCGAAGGTTGTACTCCCTACGCCGACAGCCGTTCCACGACCTGGACTCCTGGCTTCAGGATTATCGCGACCTCGTGGAGGCCCGTCTGAGCCGTATCGAGAGACTGGTCGGTTCGGAGCCTTCGGAATCCCCCTCCCCCAAACGGACGCCGCGCGGGGGATAGACATGGAAGCAGCAACAACCAACCGGACGAGCGTCCATTCGGCGACCGTGGTCTCCCAGCCGAGCGAATTCGAGAACATGGCGACCCGACTGTTCCGAGCACCTCCGGAACGAGTGTGGCGGCTGTTCACTGACCCGGCCACGGCGGCCGTTGTGTTCTCGCCCAACCCGAGGGATGTGACCATCGAGGAGATGGACCTCCGCAAGGGCGGCCGCTACTCGATCCGCGTGCGGCTTCCGAACGGTTCGATGGTGAAGTTCTTCGGGGAATACTTGGAAGTGGACCCGCCTCGCCGCGTGGTCAACACCTTCGAGGTCAGCACACAGCCCGGCGTGGTCGCGACCGAAACGGACGAGTTCGAGGCGGTGGGCGGATTCACCCGCGTGACGGTTCGATGGAAGTACCCCACGCAGCAGGATCGGGACCAGATGTACGGCCCGGAGATGGAGTCCGCCGTGGCGACGATGTGGGAGAACGCCGCCCGACTTCTCGAGGGCCGGCCATGACCCGAAAAATCACGGCCAACCTTTACATGACCATCGACGGGCGAGGCGAGTTCCCGAAGTACCCCGGCTGGGACCTGCCCACGGGGGACCGCGACGAACCGGACGAGTTCTTCCGGCAGATGTGGACCAACCGCTACGACGACGTGACCACCGTGATCATGGGTCGTCGATCGTTCGTGGGGCATCGGAACACCCATTCCGAGAAGAACCGCAAGCCGAACGACCCGAAGTTCATGTTCGAGTACTCCCGCTTTCTCGACCGGGTCGACAAGGTCTGCCTTTCTCACCGATTGAAGAACCTCGACTGGGAGAACTCGCGACTGATGAAAGGGGACCTGGCCACGATAATCCGCAAGCTGAAGGCCGAAAAGGGAGGCAATATCATCGCGGAGGGGGGTCCCCGGCTCATCCACGAGTTCATCCGTCGGGACCTTGCCGATGACTACTGGTTCCTCGTGATGCCGGTGGTCTACGGCAGGGGACCTCGGTATTGGTGGCCCCTCGGCGAACAACGGACGTTGAAGCTCCTCTCCGTGAGCGCGATGAAGTACGGCGAGTTGGTGCTCCACTACGCGCCGGTGCGTACACCCCGGTGACGAACCGTTCGAGTGTCACCGGTCGGAAGACGTCCCTCGCAGCTCGTATCCGAGGCCGTCGTCTCAAGACCCTCCGGCCCATCCATCGGTTCGAAAAATGATCCCGCTTCCCCAACCTGACCGGTAGGTCCCGACCGTGCAATCGCCCGGCCGACTTGCCGTGCCCGGCGCGATTGGCGTTGGGAAAGGATTAGGCAATTCCGAAGTTGAGAAGGTCAATCGAATCTATGTTGCCTAGCAGTTTTCGATCGCTTGCGTTCGTTTCCTCCTGCGGGATGCCAGACTCGAGAACGACGCGCGCCGAGGCCCGCCATTCGACGAAGTATGCATTACAGCCCGAGGTCGGACGGCGGAGTCGACTGTGCGGAGCGACGGGAGTCACCATGGAGTGAGAAATCTCGGACCCGTGACGGCCTTGGAACCGGCCCGTTCGTAAGAGGTCGATTCGGGGCGGTTCCATGCCTACGATGCTTGGCGGACAGCGATCATTTCGTCGAGAACATTTCGGAGTTCGGCGTTCTGAACCGGGAAGGCGACGTGAGAGTTGCAAACTCCCGGGATATCCCCGAGCTCCCGGCGGAGTCGATCGGTCGTGGCCATGGACTCCACTGGCAGCATGAACTGAATCTCGTCGACCACCGATTGACGGAGTTCGGGCGGCAACAACGTGAGTGTCGGAAATAGCGGTTCGATCCGATGCACCTCCGGGAAACGCTTGCGGATTAACCGAAACACGAGCGACGGGTCCGCCCCGACGGAAACGAACGTCGCCACGTGTACTACGGTCCCGTGGGAGACGCGGAAGTCGATGTAGGGATAGAAGTAGAGCTGTTCCCGCTCGAATAGCTGCAGCACGCGACGTCGGAAGGCCCGAGGGTTCACCGAGAGGCTGCGGGCGACCGATTCCCAATCGAGATCGCCCGTCTTCCGAAGGGCCGAGATGAGGTCCCAGTCCGCGGCCCGCAGGGTACCCTTCGGCGCAGGAAAAGGGACCGGAACCGGCCCGCCGAGAAGCTGGACACCGGGCTCGGCGCAGATTTTCCGAATGCACGACTGCAGGGTCTCCGGGTTCGAACTCACCGTCAGAAACACCCAGACATCCTCGGTCTGGAATGACATCACGGCTGGAATCGCGAGGTCGGCCAGCCGCAGGAAGTGTCTTTGTGCCGGCTCACCGACGACTCGGATTCCCACCATCCCAAACGTCCCACCTAGGGCGGCGGGGTTCGGGTAGACCATCAC
>JASHYY010000188.1 GCA_030042815.1 Thermoplasmata archaeon
CGGTGCGCGCCGCCACGCGACGGCGGCGGGTCGCCCGCCCCTCCCGGCGCGTGCGCGACCGGGGGCGGCGGGCTGTCGACCGGGAGGTTGCACGTCGGGCAGACAAGCGCCTCCGGTCCCACGGGGGCGCCGCAGTGCGGGCACGGTCGCGTCTCGTTCGTCATCGGGGCCTACCCATCGAGATGCAGGGGGTGAGATTTGAACTCACGAACTCCTACGAGACCAGGACCTCAACCTGGCGCCTTTGACCAAGCTGGGCCACCCCTGCACGATCGTCGGCGCGTACGGGGGAGGACCGATAACCTTTGCGAACGTGCTCCGTCCCGAGCCCTCGAGAGGGGTACCGGTCCGCAAAAAGCCTTGTACGGACACGGGGTGGGAGAGGGTCCATGTCCGGGGGGCCGTACGACGGGGCGACGGTCTACATCGGCCAGAAGCCGACGATGACCTACGTCTTCCAGGTCGTGACCCAGCTGAACGCGGCCGTCGGACCGGTCGTCGTGAAGGCCCGGGGCAACGCGATCGGCAAGGCGGTCGACGTGGTCGAGGTCGTCCGGCGACGCTTCCTCGAGGGCCAGGTCGACGTCGGCCCGATCTCGATCGACACCGAGCGGCTCACGAACCGCGAGGGGCGGGAGGCGAACGTCTCGTCGATCGCGATCCGCCTCACCCGGATGGGGGAGGCCCCGGGGGCGGCGGAACCGGCGGCGGCGAAGCCGGTCCCGCGGCCCCCGGCGTGACCTCCGCGACGACCCACGTGCCGGCGAGCAGGTCGCCGAGGCGCTGGCGCTCCGCGGTCAGTGCGATCACGAGGATCGCGAGCGCGCCGAGCAGCCCCACGCCGACCGCGAGGAACCCGAGGATGCCGGCGAGCGCGAGGAGCCCTCCGGGGAACGGAATCCCGTCGATCGTGACGCGGCTCACCGACCCGAGCTTGAACAGGAACGCGACGCCGAGCGCCCCCCCAAGGCCGACGACCGTGAGCGCCGGGAGAACCGTCGCGTTGCGGAGCAGCGCGGGGACGAACCGGACGGGGCGCAGCGCGCGGTCGCGAACGACGAGGCCGACGCCCCGCTTTCCGAGCGAGCGACCGGTCAGGGTCTCGGAGAGGACGAAGTAGAGGAACGCGAACGAGACGAACCCGTAGATCGCGGCGTTGAACGGGAGGCTCGAGAGGACCGCGTCGAGGCCTCCCGGCGTCGCGAGGACGATCGCGACCCAGACCGCCGCCGCGGGGACCGTCACGACCACGAGGTCGAGCAGGAAGCCGACGATGCGGGCGCCGAGGGAGCCGAACCGCCGCTGCCCGAGGTCCCGGCCGAGGTAGACGAGCCAGCGGGCGGTCAGCCAGGCGCGGAACCCTTCGCGCCCGTCGGTCGAGCCCGCCCGGGCGACCGCGTCGAGGTTCGCCTGGTCGCTCACGACCCAGCCCGGGACCGGAAGCCCGTCCCAGGGTCGCGCTTCGGGCGCCGGCGGGAGCCCGAGAAGGGCGCGGGCCTGGTCGGCGGATTCGTGGCCCGCCCGGGCGGAATCGCGCAGCGAGTCCGCAAGGCGACCGTCGACCCCCGCGCGGAACGCCCTCCCGAGGCGGCCGACCGGGCTCGGCGCCGGCGGCGGCCAGGGGTCCCCGACCGGCGCGAACGGACGACGGAGCGCCCGGTGCACGACGAACGCCGTGCCGAGGGCGAGCAAGCCGGAGAGGTAGACGAGGTCGAGGACCCCCGCCCCTCCGATCGTGTAGAGCCCGGCGGGTCCCGTCCCGTAGAGGGGCGGCTGGTGCAGGAGGTCGGCCCCGAGCAGGACGCCGAACGTCGTCGCGAAGTAGGCGAGCGGGAGCGCGAACCCCTCACGGCCCGGGACGACCTCGGACGCGAGGACCGCCGCCATCGCGCCGGCGCCGATCGGCGGAAGGAGGTAGAACGGGAACTGCTCGACGATGCCGACGCCCGGGATCGCGGTCGAGGCCGCGAACGTCGCGAGGAGGACCGCCCCCGTGAGCCCGACGAGGAACGGGAGCGGCCGGATCCGGCCCGGCGGTGCGGGGGCCGCCCTCGCCCCCGACCTCGGGAGGATCGCGGCGACGAGGACGGCGACCACGACGACCCCCAGCAGCAGGAGCTCGGTCGCGCCGGTCGGACCGCCGGGAACGTACGACCCCAGCGGGTCGACGAGGGGCGCGGCGAGCGGCAGCACGAGGAAGAGCATCACGACGGCCGCGCCGGCGAGGACCAGAAGGTACTCACCGACGAGGCGGTTCCCCCCGCCGTCGACCCGACGGACGGCGAACGCCCCGACGAGGAGCGGGAACAGCGCCCCGCCGAAGCTCACGGCGACGATGTCGTCCGAGACGACGCCGAACGGAAGGATCGCGAACGTCGCGAGGACCGACCCGAGGAAGAGCAGCCAGAACGCCGTGCGGCCGAGGCCGAGGCTCTCGGCGAAGGCCGGGTGCTCGAACGCGAGCACGAAGAGGAGCGCCCAGACGGCCGCCGGGAGCGCGAGCGACACGGAGTTCGCGACGATGTCGTTCGCCAGCTCGACCGGGTCGATCACACTGCCCGCCCCGTCCGGAGGAGGACCGGGAGGACCGGGCCGAGCCTAAACGTTTTGTCGGCGGTCCCCCTCGGCGGTCGCCATGGTCGCGCCTCGCGTCGAACAGGACTCGCTCGGCCCCCGGGAGGTACCCGACTCCGTCTACTGGGGGATCCAGACGCTCCGCGCCCGCGACAACTTTCCGGTCAGCGGGTTGCGCGCCTCCCCCTACCTCGTCCGGTCGTACGCCTACCTCAAGCTCGCCTGCGTCCGGGCGAACGTCGCCCTCGGGGGCCTGGACGTCGAGCGGGGCCGGGCGCTCGGCCAGGCGGCGGAGGAGATGGGCGCGGGGAAGTTCGCCGACGAGTTCCCCGTCGACGTCTTCCAGGCCGGCGCCGGCACGTCGTTCCACATGAACGTCAACGAGGTCCTGACGAACCGGGCCCTCGAGATCCTGGGCAAGCCGCGGGGCGCCTACCGGGAGGTCAGTCCGAACGACCACGTCAACCGTGGCCAGTCGACGAACGACACCTATCCGAGCGCGGCGCAGGTCGCGGTCCTGCTCGCCTTCCGCGACCTCGCGGTCTCG
>JASHYY010000189.1 GCA_030042815.1 Thermoplasmata archaeon
TTCTCGAGCAGCGTGAGGGCGCGTTCGCGCTCGCCGATGGCCGCGTAGAGCATGGCGAGGTGGGTGGACGATACGTAGGACCGGGCCTCTCCTCGCTCGACCTCGGCGATGACGGTCCGCGCGGCCTCGGGCCGTCCGACCAGGGCGTTCAGCAGCGCGGAGTCGAACCGCTCGTCGTAGCCCGACGACTCCGGCACGGGGACGTCCGCCTCGCGCTCCGCCTCCTCCCGGCGTCCGGCCGCGAGGGCGAACATCCCGAGCATGAAATGGCGGCCGAGCGTCGGGTTCCGGCGCAGCTCCTCGCGGGCGTACTCGAGCGCCCCGTCGAAGTCACCGGACTCGAGCTGCGCCAGCGCCAGCACCCCCCGATGCGGGCCGCCCGGGTCGAGCCGGATCGCCCGACGGATCACCTCCTTCGCTTCGTCGAACCGCTCCCAGGCGATCAACGCGAGCCCGTAAAATCGGTGCGCCGTCAGGTTGCTCGGGTTGAGGGCGATCGCTTTCTCGAACTCGGCCTCCGCGAGCGTCCAGTCGTGGTCGAACTGGAACAGCAGGTTCGCGTACGCCGAGTGGGCCTCGGAGGATGTGGGGTCGAGCGCGAGGGCCCGCTCGATCAGTTCCCGGGCCTTCGGGATGACCTCGCGCATCGGGGCCGAGTCCCCGGCGATCTCGACGTACATGTTCGCCCAGGCGGCGTACGCCTCGGCGAACTCCGGGTCGAGCCGGGTCGCCTCCTCGAAGCAGCGGAACGCCTCCTGGAATCCCGGGACGTCGGCCCCGGCGCCGGCGACCAGTCCGCGGAGGTAGAGGTCGTACGCGGCGAGGTTCGAGGTCGGCGGACGCCTCGGTCCCTCCGTTCCCCGTCGGCCGAGCTCGAGACGGAGCGCCTCCGCCGTTCGCTCGGCGATGTCGGTCTGGACCGCAAAGACATCGTCGAACTCCCGGTTGTAGCTCGAGGCCCAGATGTGCCGCTGCGACGGTACGTCGACCAGCTGCAGCGAGATGCGGAGACGGTTGCCGGCCTTGCGGACGCTGCCCTCCAGGACGGTGTCGACCCCGAGCTCCGACCCGACCTGGGCGATCGACTTGGGCGCGGCCTTGTACGGAAGGACCGACGTCCGCGCGATCACGCTCAGGCCGTGCACCTGGGATAGGGTCGAGATCAGCTCCTCCGTCAGCCCGTCCGCGAAGTAGCTGTCGGCAGGGTCGGGACTGATGTTGGCGAGCGGGAGCACGGCCAGATGGTGCCCGCCGTTCCCGTCCGCTTCCCGCGCGCCCGCCGGGGGCCGGGCCTCCCACGAGGGCTCGAGGCGATACACACCGACCGGAGCGCGAATGTTCTTCAGCTCGGTCGGTGGCAGCTTGACGAACGGTCCCTCGACCTTGTTCCCGACCTGGTCGTAGACCTGCTGGGAGAGGCAGATCCCTCCGGGCTCGGCCAGCGGCTCGATCCGGGAGGCGATGTTCACCGCATCCCCGAGCACGTCCCCGCCCGTCTCGACGACGTCGCCCACGTGGATCCCGATCCGGATTCGGATCGGACCACCCTCGGGAGCGTCCCGATTGTACTCGTGGAGCTGTCGCTGCGTCTCGATCGCGGCCTGGGTGGCGTCGAGCGCGCTCTCGAACTCCACGAGAAAGGCGTCCCCGACGGTCTTGATCTCACGGCCCCGGTGGGCGGCGAAGATCGGACGGAGCAGTCGATTGTGCCGTTCCAGCAGCCGAAGCGCCGCCGCCTCGTCGGTCTGGGCCATCGCCGAGTATCCGACCATGTCGGTGAACATGATCGCGGCCAATCGACGCCGATCGTTCGCCACGGTTCCCAAACCCGCCGTGTGCGCATTAAGGCCACGCCTTCGGACGACGGGCCAGCGCCCTCAACCCCACTCCCCGGGCCCCCGGCGGAGAAATCGACGAGTTGCCGGGGCCCCGTCCGGCCCCGGCGCTCGAGGGTCGGAGCCCTAGTCCGGCCGCCGCGTCGTCCGATCTCGAGGCTCCGGGTCCTCCGAGACGTAGCGCGAATCCCCCGAGACCCGGTGCATTTCCCAGTAGACGAACAGGGTCGTCAGAAACACGACGATGCTCACGAACGCGAGCGCGTTCGCGAGCGCGACGTCCGGGAACGACCCGAGGGTGAGCAGTGCCAGGATCGCGATGATCGCGATCGCCACGAGCCGCACCTGCCGCCACTCCATCGAATCGTTCTCCCTCCCTGGCGGGTCCCGACCTTTCGGGCCGACCGGACCGAAGCCTCTCGGGCCCTTCGAAGTCACACCGGGATCGGAACGCTGCGACAAATAGGTTCGGGCGGGAGCGGCTCACCGGGCAACGACGCGCTGTCGCCGCCCGGGGTGCCGGCCCTTGTCGGCCGGTCACTCCGGAGCGGAACGGAGCAGCACTGCGCGGTAACCGGTAGGAATGTCCACGAGGAGCACGGGTTGCGAACCGCCCCACCGCGCGGGGTCCTCGGTGAACTCGAGCTCGAGCCCCTTGGCGGCTCCGGCGATCGCCGCCCGCAACTGTTCCGCGAACCGGTGCAGCACCCGCGTGCGGCCGGCGACCGGCAGGAGTCGGACCTGGACCTCGGTCAGGACGGTCGTCACGTCGACCCATCGGGGGTAGATGTTGACGACGATGTCGGGCTCGTAGAGCTGGGAGTGGGCGCGGAAGAGGTCGGTCGCGAGGACCGCGTCGCGCACGGCCGCGTACACGCGGAACTTCAGCTTCTCGCGGGCCCGCATCACCCGCTCGTGCTCCTTCCGGGCCCGCTCCTCGCTGTCCACCGCCGCTCGCGGGGCGCGAGCCGGCGCCCTGATTTAGGAGCGCGGGTCCGAGACCGCCCATTCCCCCGGCGCCGTGGTCACCATTAAGCCCGCCGGCCGCGATTCGGCCCTCGGAGGGGTTGGCATGGATCCCCCGCAGGGCCTCGAGTGGCTGGAGGAACTACCGTGTTCGGTCACGGTCTGTGACGAGCACTACACCGTCCTGTACCTGAACGGCCGCGCCGCCGAGGTGAACGCGAAGGACGGCGGAAAATCGCTCGTCGGGCGGAACCTCCTCGACTGCCATCCGCCCGAGGCGCAGGAGAAGCTGCGGCGGGTGATGGCCTCCGGGGTCCCGAACGTCTACACGATCGAGAAGCAGGGCGTCCGGAAGATGATCTACCAGTGCCACTGGCGGAGGAACGGCGCCGTCGCCGGCCTGATCGAGCTGTCGTTCGAGCTTCCCCGAGAGGTCCCGCACTTCGTGCGCGGGTGAGCCGCGTCCGCGACTCGCACGGGAACCGGGAGTAGCACAACCCGCTGCGGAACGCCGGGCGAATCGGCGGACGCCTTCCCGTCCCTTCGTTGGCGTCCCGAGAGCCCCGGGCTCAGTCGGTCCGGTTCGAGAGGAGGAACTCGTTGCCGTCCGGGTCGGCGATGACCGCCCGGACGAAGCTGCCGATCGCGGTCTGTACGGGCGTCGGCTCGACGGTCACGGTACCCCCTCGGCGACGGATCTCGGCGCAGGCAGCGGTCGGGTCCGGGTGGCTGAAAACCAAGCCCGACACCGTACCGGGCTCCCGGCCTCCCTCTCCGGGGCCCTGGACGTGCATGGTCAAGAGCGTGGTCGTGCCGGGCAGCGCGTAGACCGCACGACTCGCCTTCTCGTCGACCAAGAGCTCCTTGAGCCCGAGGACGTCCCGGTAGAACGTCCGGGCCTTCGTGATATCCCGTATGTGCACCGTCGCGGCGTGGAGGCCCGTGACCACTTCGGCCATGGCGGGAGGAGAGCGTCGGGGGGCGAAAAGCCCTGCGTCCGGGACTTCGGTCGACTCCCCCGGCCGCCCGTCCCGGTTCGGGAAAACTCGAGCTCGGAGCAAGGCCCGTACGACCGCCGGGCCGGGAGGTGCGTTCCGGTCGCCGCACCGGTACGGCCGTGACTCGGGGGCTCGTCCCGCGGTTTCTCCTCGGGCCGTGAGAAACCACGGATAAGGATAGGTCAATTCCAGTTGATTAAGGCATGAAATAGGCCACCCCAAGTCGAGCGGGCAGGTGTCCCATGCCCGGCGAAACCAACCCTCGGGAGAACGGACGAATACGGCACAACCCGAACGACGACCTGCCCCAGGAGGGCTGAAGCCCTCGGAGGACGACCATGGCGTTTGTCGATGACCTGGCCCTGATCGAAGTCTTCCTGATGCTCGTTGCCGCGGTGCTGGCCTACAGCGGCGTACGGGTCTGGCTCGCGATCCGGTCGAACCAGCCCGCGACCCTCAACAAGGTCCTCCGCGGGACCGCGGTCCCCGTGGGACTCGTCGGCGCGACGACACTCGCGATCTCACTCTGGGGAGAGATGACCTGGCCCTTCCCGGCCGCGTACGGCCTGGCGGGCTACAACATCTTCTTCTTCGACCCGCTGATCCTGATGAGCTTCGTCCTGCTCGGGTTCGCGGTCTCGGCGTTCCTCGGCCTGCGCCTCCAGTACGTGGGCGTGTTCGCGATGGTGGCGGGAGCCGCCACGGTCTTCTATGGGTGGGTCGGCTACACGGCGAGCCCGGCGTTCACGAAGGACCCGTTCTACACCCTGCTCCTCTACCTCGGGTTCGGGATCGCGGGGATCTTCGCGCTGCCCGCGACGGTGGTCGTCGACTACTACACGGCGTCGGTCGAGCACGGCCACGTTCCGTGGCAGGTCGGCCGGTCCGCGATCACGACGCACCTGCGCAGCATGGGCGTTCGGGGTGTCCAGTCGGTCGTCCCGGACGTGACGACCTCCCCCTCGGACCCGAAGGCCTCGGACTCCGGTGAGATGGTCTTCCACATGCCGAAGGTCGTCCAGGGGCTGCTGCTCCTCTTCCCGCTGTTCGTCGCCCTGGCGGGGATCGCGGCGTTCTGGTACTTCGGCGTGACCCTCCCGGGCCACCTCGGAGCCGGCGCGGCCAACGCCCCGTAGGCGCGAGCCCGCAGCGCGGGAGACCAACCCTTTCCTTCTTCTCTTTCTGCGTCCCTAGGTCGGCTGCGGCACGAACGCGACGTGCGGCGGGTCGGACCGCGCTTCCGGCGTCACGAGGACGGTCGGGAACGCCGGCCGCAGCCCGCGGACCGTGAGGCCGACGTCGTTCCGGCGCAGCACGAACTCGGTGTCGGCCATGCTCCGCAGCCCCGAAGCGCACCCCATCCCCGGGCGGACCAGGCCGATCACCAGGTTGTGGACCTGCCGGGCCCGCTTCACCCCGTAGAAGAACATCCTCAGGGCCCGCTCGGACCCCACGAGCGTATCCAGGACCTCGCACGCGTTCAACTCAAGGTACGGACGCTGCCGCCGGCCCTGCACGTGCTTCTCGGCGGCGATCAGCTTCGCCACGTCCGCTTTCTCCGCGCGCGTCCGCTCTTTGGACCCCCCGACGTCGCCGCGCAGGGAGTCCAGGGCCACGACGTACGCCGGTCCCTCATCCTCCCCCACGTAATCGACGATCCGGACGCGGCTGTCGAATCGACGGACCGTCAGGTACCGCGTCAACCGGGCGCGGAAACTCCGGGGGGAGTCGCGGGAGGGGAGGACGGCGAGCAGGCCCCGCGACTGGTAGAGCAGGTTGAGGAACGTCGGGAACAGGAAAAGGTCGAGGTCGTCCCGCGAGGTCGACTCGTCCAGATGATAGAGCGCGAGGCTGCCCCGTTGGAAGCCGCCCCCGAGCAGGCGGTCGAAATCGGCGATCCCGGAGGAGAACCTTCCCTCCGGGTCCGGGATCGGCCTCCACCGAACGGGAGACGAGGTCGGCGACCGGGCCGCGCGCATCGGCCCCGGATGGGCGGTGGGGGCTCTTAGACCCGTCGTCGTCCGCCGCCGGTTTTCTGACGGTAGGACCCGTCCCGTTCTCGGGTCGGGTATCCGAGATTTCCGCGGGGGGCCTGCCTGTTTTCCGGTCGAATAGCGGCGTCGTCCGGTCGTCGGCGCTGCGCCCCCCGGGTCCGCGAACCCGCCATGCGGCGTTCGACGCGGGCGCTTCTGTGTTTGGACCAACCGCTTTCGTCCTTGAACCAAAAACGGCCTCTTCCGCCCGACCGTGCGTGGACCAGGTGTCGCATGACGAACCCGAAACCCCGAACCCGGTTCCCGATCGTCTACAGCGCCGGCTTCCTTCTCGCGGCTGTGCTTTCGTTCGTGATGCTCGCTACGGATTCCAACCTTCGAACCGACTTCGGCGCGATGTCGAGCGGGTACTTCGCCCACTGGTACGCCGTCCTCGCGATGGCGGTGGTGGACCTCGCCGGAGCGGGTCTCCTCCTCGCGTGGCGGACCCGGTCGGCCGTGAAGCTCGGGGTGGTCGGGTCGGGACTGCTCGCGCTCGCACTGGTGGCCGCGGTCTTCACCTACGCCCAAGTCGGCTTCGCGTCCGCCGGGGCGTTCGCGAACTACCTGTTCGGAGTCACGTACTCGGGCGGGGACGTTCGGTACCTCTACGATGCCCTCCTCGCGACCTACCTCGTGACCTGCTTCGGCGGCGCGGTCGGGCTCGCCCTGACCCGGCCCACGCCGGCACCCACGGAGAGCGCGCAAAGGCAGGGTCCGACCCCAAGCGGCCCATGAACGGGCCGCCCCCTCCCGGAAGGGCGTGATTCGGGTTCGGCAAACCGCTTAACGCCGGACTCCTTGGTCGCGCGCGAGGGCGGCGGCATGGAGGAGCGAGCGGTTTTGATTCGAGGACCCGAGCGCGAGCTGGACGGCTACCTGGTGCTCCCTTCGACCCCCGGAGGCAAACGACCGGCCGTGGTGGTGATCCACGAGATATTCGGCCCGGACGCCCATATCCGCGAGGTGGCCCGTCGGTTCGCCGGAGAGGGATACGTGGCCCTCGCTCCGAACCTCTTCACGGGCGAACTCGGCCGGCTCCTCACCCCGGAGAACATCCGGGACGCGATGCAGTCGCTCGCGCAAGCCCCGGCCGACCTGCGACGAGACCCTTCGAAGTTCGCGGCCTTCGCCGCCACTCAGCCGCCGGAGCGACGGCCGATCCTCGAGGCGTTCGGCAAAGTCTCGAGCCCACCGACACAGGCCGGATTCGCCCTCGACCTGCGCGCTGCGACCAGTTACCTCCGGACGCTGCCGGAGGTGGACCGAGGGCGCGTCGGGTCGGTCGGCTTCTGCTTTGGCGGCGCGATGTCCGCCCGCCTCGCGACCGTCGACCCCGACCTGAGGGCGGCCGTCATCTTCTACGGTCAGAACCCCCCCCTCGCGGACGTCCCGCGGATCCGAGCGGCCGTGCTCGGGCTTTACGCCAGCGAAGACTCCGGTATCACCTCGACCGTCCCGGAACTGGCCGAGGCGATGAAGCAGCACGGTGTGCACTTCGAGTACCACGTCTACCCGGGGGCGAAGCACGCCTTCTTCAACGACTCCCGGCCGAACTACCACCGCGAAAGCGCCGAGGACGCCTGGCCCCGAGTCCTCCGGTTCTTCCAGGAGCAGCTAGTGCCGTAGACGGGCCGCTCCCGACGCCGTAGGGCTGGGTTCTAGAGCGGCGCCCCGCATCCGGTACAGTGAACCGCACCGGCCGGGGCGAGGGTCCCGCAATGGCGACAGTGGAGGAACACCGCCGGAGCGGTCGAAGATTGCTGGATGTTGACCACGACGGGAGCGCCGGGAGACGGAGGAGCCGCGGGTGCTGGGGCGGCGGACGCACTCCGTTTGGCTTGAACGATCGACTGTACCCAGTTCATGGCATTTGGGGTGACGAACGTGTAGACGAACCCTCGTCCGGCCTCGACGCGGAGCGTGTGCCGGTCCCGACGGCCCGGCATCGCGACAACGTTCGAGATTTGTCCCAATTGGAGGTCAAGAAGCGTACGCGGCGCCCAGCCGACCGTCGGTTCCAAAAACAATCCCTCGAACACCAGGCGGGCGTTCGTGAGGTAGAGATAGCCGGACTGCAACTGGTCGCCCACGGCCGCTTCGACCTGCTCCGAAGCGATGCCCCGTTCCCCGCCTTGGAGAATCATCGTCGGCGACGCGCGGGCTCTGTCAGGTGGCCCCGCCGCTAAGAACGTTCCGTCGGCTCGCCGAGTACCGGCACCTGTCCCGCGATGCGTTTGGTGTGACTTCGGACCGCGACGCGCGCCGTAGGGCCTATCTCGGGGCGAGGCGGAGTATCGCCGCAGCGCTCCGATCCACGTCTTCCTCGGTCGTTGCCCAGGAGCTGAGGGAGACTCGCATCGCGGTCGTGCCGTGCCAAACCGTTCCCCCGCACCAGCACGTGCCGTCGCGCTGGACGGCGTCGATCACTTCGAGGGTCTTCTCCGCGCTCCCGAAGGAAACGAGCACTTGGTTGAGGACGACGTCGTTGAGGACCTGCGCGCCCCCGGCCCGAAGCCGGTCCGCGAAGCGAACGGCGAGCCGGCAGCACCGCTCGACAAGGTCGGCGACTCCCGAGCGACCGAGCGAGCGCAGGGTCGCCCAGGTGTCGACCCCGCGGGCCCGACGCGACATCTCGGGCGTGTAGTCGAACGGCTCGCCCTGCCCGACCGGGAGGTAGGCGGCCCCGCCCGAGGACATCGCCGCTCGAAGGGCGGGGCCGTGCCGGACGAACACCATCCCGCTGTCGTAGGGCACGTTGAGCCACTTGTGTCCGTCGAGCGCCCAGGAGTCCGCCTCGGCCACCCCCTCGAGGAGGTGCCGTCGCGACGGCACGGCCGCCACCCAGAGGCCGAACGCTCCGTCCACGTGGACCCACGCCCCGGTCGAGCGGGCGCGCGCACACACCTCGGCGAGCGGGTCGAAGGCGCCGGTGTTGACGT
>JASHYY010000190.1 GCA_030042815.1 Thermoplasmata archaeon
CCGAGGCAGACCCCGTGGTTCGAGAGAAGATACTTGATCGGCAGCCGTTCCGAGTACACCATGAGCGTCCGGCCGGACCAACGGAAGCTCTCGGTCGCCCGGGCCGGAACGGGCCCCTCCGCGGCCATCGGACCTCAGCGCCTCCGCACGAACGTCATGAGGAAGTGGTCCCCGAGCCGATTGAACGGCCACCGGCGGCCCGCGGCGGCGTCCCACGACGCCAGCCGGTCGAAATGGCGGGCGAACCGGTCGGCGTAGCCGACCAGGTCCGAAGGAGGGAGGAAGACGGGGACCGCCTCGAGATGCTCGAGGGCGAACTCCCGCTCGAAGAGGCGCTCGAACTCCCCCACCGAGTGGGCGTAGACGTCCACGCAGAACCGCGACGCCCCGACCGGCACCGGGTTCTGACGACGCCCAAGGGCCCGTCGGGTCTGGAAGGTCAGGGAGTAGCCGACCAGCTCGAAGAGGCACCATCGGTTGTACACCGCCGTGACGAAGGGAGCGCCCGGCCGGAGGAGGCGGGCCAGCGACGTCGGGATTCGGCTGAGGTCGGGCTCGCAGTTGAGCGCGCCGTAGGTGGAATACGCGCCGTCGAAGGCACCGTCCCCTCCCGGAGTCTTCAGGCCGTCGAGGTCGCGGGCCGCGAGCTCGCGGGTGGTCAGCCGTTCGGCGACGCCGGACGCCTCGGCCTTGTGCCGAACGACGTCGAGCATCCGCCCCGAGATGTCGACCGCGGTCACCTCGTGCCCGAGCTCGAGCAACGGCAGGGTCTCCATGCCCGAGCCACACCCTATCTCGAGGAGGCGGTGCGCGTCTCGCAACCGTTCGCGGAGGATCGCGAGGGACCGGTTCCGCAGCAAGAGGTTCATCCGGTTCCCGGTGATGTGCCGGTCGTAGTCGTCCGCGACGTTGTCGAATTCGGCCTGTAGCCACGAGTAGTACCCTGCGGAGCCCGGAGGGGACGGCGGCGAACCGCCGTCGAGGGTCACCCGGACGACCCGCGCGGGGTGGTCGTACCATCGGGAGAACTGCGCCTCCCCGTACTTCTCCCGGAAGAGCCCGAGGACGCGCGCCCGTTCCGACGGCTCGGTGATGAGCGCCGGAGTGCCGGCCCGCTCCTCGTCCGGAAGCGCGAGGTCGGCGCGAGACCGCCGCAACAGGTCGACCGGCCACTGCGCGGAACGTTCCCGGGCGACCAGGTACACCGACTCCCCTTCGCGAACGAACCCGAGGGGCACCGCTCCGGTCGACGTGCGAAGTCGTAGGGGTTCCGCAGGGGACGCTTCGGCCCGCACGGTCGGGGCAAAGGTCCCGCCCCGTATAGCTGTCGAACCCCTCTTCGGCCACGGCGCGACGACCCCCCTTCTTCGGGAGTCAAACTCGCGGCCCACCGAACCCCGCAAATAGTCGAGTTCGCTGGCCGTCCGCGCGCCGTCCTCCGAAGATCCGAGCGGGGAACCAGTGTCGACCGGATTGTCCGCGCCCCGCATCTGCCCGCACTGCGGAACGGCGAATCCCCCGGCCGCGAACGACTGCTCCCAGTGCGGCCGGGGACTCCCGGTCCCGGGGGTCCTCGCCTCCTCCTCCCCGACGCCCGCGGACGGGGGTCCCCGGGTCCCATCGGTCGGAGCCGGACCGGCGTCGTCGGGGGGGACCCCGACCCCCAACGCGTTCGGTCGCACCGATGCCGCGGGTCCCGCCTCGACCCGCGAGGGCGGCCGAACGGTCGCCGGCCTGCTCCTGATGGTGGTCGGCCTCAGCCTCTCCTGGGTACCGTACGTCGATGAGGTCGGAGAGCTCCTGATACTGATCGCCGTGATCCTGCTGTTTCTCGGGCGTTGGGGGTTCGACGAAAGCCACCGCCGAGCGGTCCTCCGCGGGGGCGGCCTCGTGCTCGCCGCGATCGTCGTGGGTTTGCTCGTCGGCGTCGTCTTCGTCGGGGTGGTGATCGACGACGCCTCGAGCATCGGCACAAATTCCACTGCGGTCTCACAGTTCGGAGCGACCCTCGTCGGCCAGCTCGACCTCCTCTTCGTGATCTCGGCGGTGCTGGTCTTCTTCACCGCGCTGGGATACACGTTCCTCGGCTCCGGACTGGCGGACGCGCCGACCCGGCGTCTACTGTGGGCCGCGCTCGTCGCTCAGGTGGGCGCTTCGGCGGTCCAGCTGGCGCTGGTCCTCCCCCTCGTTCGCTCCGCGGTCCATCAGGCGACCCAGGGCTCGACCCTCGACGTCTCGACCATCACGGGGGTCGAGACGACCGCGGCCCTATACGGCCTGGTGAACGCCGTCCCGGCGATCCTCTTCGCCTGGGCCTACTATCGAGTCCGAGAGACCGCGATCGGCTGGAGGCCGACCCCCCGGATTCCCGAACCGTCGGCTCCGGCCGGACCGGGCTGACCCCCCGGGCCCCCGAGGGCCAGAATCCGGTCACCGCCCTACCCGCGGAGTGCCCGAGGCTCCTCCGTCCCCCGCGGTGCCCTTGGGACTATACTGTTAAATATGGCTGACAGGCCTCGGAGAGCCGCGCTGACATCCGTCCGACAAACGGGCGGTC
>JASHYY010000191.1 GCA_030042815.1 Thermoplasmata archaeon
CGTAGTCGTAGAGGCCCTGCGCGCCGCCGTAGATCTCGGCGGTGGGCCACAGGACCCCCCGGCGGCGGAGGAGCGCGTACAGCTCGTCGTTCTTCATCGCCGGCCGCCCGTTCCGCCGGGGGTCCGTCCCCGGACCATAAGATGTTCGGTCGTCCGGGTGACGACCTGGTAGGTCGGGTCGTCCGGCGGGAGGCGCAGGACGAGGGGCGGTACCGGCATGCCCGGCGCGACGCGCGCGGCCGCGGGAAGTCCGAGCCAGCGCCACGGCTCCACGAGGACGGCGCGGGCGAGGAACCCGGCGGAGACGGGCCGACGGCGCAGGCGCGTCGCGACGTACGCGAACTCGAGCTCGCGCCAGATCGACGGGGCGTGGAACATCGCGTTGTCGGTGCCGAGCAGGACCGGCAGGCCGAGCCGCTCCATCGCGGCGAGGTCGGGCTGGCGGCCGAAGAGCGCGTTCGACCTCGGGCAGACCACGACCGGGACCTTCGCGTCCCGGACGGCCGCGAGGTCGTCGGCCGTCGCCCGCGCGAGGTGGACGAGCAGGTCGGGCCTCGGGTCGAGGTAGGTGCGCGGGTCCTCCCGCACGGCCTCGCTGGCGTGCAGCGCGTAGCGTTTCCCCGCCCGGCGGCACGCGGAGGCGACGGCACGCCGGGTCTCGACGGTCTCGTCGCGCGCGCTCGAAAGACCGACCCCGTCGCCGGCCGCGACGACCTGCGCGAGCTCGCCCGGGTCGAGGGGCCGTGCGAGCGGTCGACCGAGCGCGAGCAGTCGCAGGGGCACTCCGCGCGCGGCGGTCCGCAGGAGACGGATGCCCTCGAGGCCCTCTTCCCGGAAATCGACGGCGGCCGCGACCCCGTCCCGGACCATCCGGCGGAGCGCCGCTCGCATCGCCGTGACCTTCTCCGCCCGCGACGCCTCGGCGAGCAGCCGGAACTTGTAGCCGCGGGGAGGGCGCACGAGGTCCGCGACGCGGCCCCGCGGCGGCTCGCGGACGGAGACCGCGTCGCCGAGGTGGGTATGGCCGTTCACCGGCGACGGGACGACGATCCCTCGGACCCGGCGCTCCCGTCCCCGCGTCCCGTCGGTCCCGAGGGTCCCGACCTCGACCACCCGACCGGCCCGGAACCGGACGTACGCCGCTCGAGCACCGTCGCGGTCCAGGATCGCCCCCTCGACGATCATCGGCTCGCGCGCGGGAGGGCGCGGTCCGCTTAAGGGCGACCCCGGAGCGCTCCCGAAGGGCTATGGGGCGGCGCGAGTGACGTCGAGCCCGGAACGATGGACGGAGCGCTCCTCGATCGTCCCCGACAGCTCCTCGTGTCGGGCCACGTCAACATCGACCGTTTCCTCTCCGTGGACGCGTTTCCCGCGGCGGACCGGACCGTACCGATCGTCGCGCACCGCGTCGCGCTCGGAGGGACGGGAGCGAACATCGTGCGGGTCGCCTCCCGCTACGGTGTGGCCTGCGGCCTCGTGGCCCGGGTCGGGGACTCGTTCCCGGCGGAGTTCCTGCGGCGGCTGCGCGACGACGGCATCGACCTGCGCGGGCTCGAGGAGGTCCGTGGCGTGCCGACACCGACCTGTTTCATCGTGGAGGACCGCTCGGGGGCCCAGCGGACGCTGATCGACCAGGGACCGATGGGCGACGCGCGAAAGGCCCGGGTGCCGAGCCGTCTGCTCGGAGAGTATTCCTGGCTGCACCTGACGACCGGCGACCCCGAGTTCCAGCTCGCGCTCCTGCGTGCGGCGAGGACTCGCGGCGCCCGGGTCACCGCCGACCCCGCCCAAGAGATCCACTACCGCTGGGACGCGGAACGGTTCGAGCGGCTTGTCGACGGCAGCGAGGTCTTCTTCGGCAACCGGTCGGAAGTCGATCGCGCGGCCGCGTTCCTCGGGGGCTCGGGACCGGCCGACCTCCTCGAGCACGTGGGGCTCGTCATCCGGACCGAGGGTCGCGACGGGGCCACGGCCTTCTCCCGGGCCGGGCGCGTCCATGTCGCGGCGGAACCGCCCCGTCGGGTCCGCTCGTTCGTCGGGGCCGGCGAGGCGTTCCGCGGAGGGTTCTACGCCGCATGGTTCGAGGGCGAACCGATGCGAGGTTGCCTCGTCTCGGGGACCCGGGCCGCGCGACGCTGGATCGAGGGAGCCGCGTAGCGGAGGGCCGCCGTGGAGGTGCATGCGTTCGGGCGGCTGACGCCGGTGGAGGTCGCGCGACGCCGCCTGCTCGCCGCGGCCCGGCCGATCGCGCGGGTCGAGGCGGTCCCGGTGGAATCGGCGTTCGGTCGGGTCGCCGCCGAGACCGTTCGGGCGCCGTTCCCGGTCCCGACCTTCGCACGGACCACGTGGGACGGGTATGCCCTGCGTTCGGCCGACACGCGCCCGGCCCGCGCGGACCGACCGGTCGACCTCGCCGTCGTCGGGGAGGTCTTCGCGGAGCAGGCGTATCCCGGTCGGCTCGGGCCGGGCGAGGCGGTGGAGATCGCGACGGGCGGGGCCGTCCCGTTGGGGGCCGATGCGGTCGTGATCTTTGAGGAGGTCGACCGGCACGGCGAGTCGGTCCGATTGCACGCGCCGGTGCGTAAGGGCGACCGGATCTCGACCCCGGGCCACGACTTCCCGCGCGGGTCGGTGCTGGCGCGCCGCGGAGCCGAGCTGACCGCCACCGCGCTCGGCACGCTCGCCGCGTGCGGGGTTCCGAAGGTGACGGTCTACGCCCGCCCGATCGTCGCGATC
>JASHYY010000192.1 GCA_030042815.1 Thermoplasmata archaeon
GAAGTTCCAGATGTTGTCGAGGAACGTCACACTGTACTCACCCGACACGCACGGCGAGGAGCAGCTGGCGTCGTAGGCGACCTCGGCGATGTTTTGGATCCAGTAGACCCCCTTGTCGTTCGACACGTAGACATTGCGGACGATCGAGTTCTCCTGCGCCGTAAAGCATTCGAGCGACACCGCATCGGGGTCGAGACAGCCTCCGCCGTTCGCCTTGTAAATGACCAGGGAGTTGACGTCAAGGAAGGACTCGACCACGTACGGGCTCTCGCTGTAGGTCACACCCGAGGCGTTGACCCCGTAGTCCGTGATGCCCATCGGGCAAGGTGTCGCCGAACAACCGGGAGCGGAGAATGTGCCTGCGGTGCCCTCCCCGCCGGGAAGCGCCGAAGGACCCATCCGGACCAACTTCGGGTCCGGTGAAGGATGAACCGGTGCGGGGCCCTGGGATCCCACCTCGCCCGTGGGGCCGAGAACGCTGTGGCCGGAAACCGCAGGCGTGGCTCCGATCGATGCGCCCACGCTCGAGGCAGCCAAGCCGAACCCGGTCACGCTCATTCCGACCACCATCAGGGCCATCCACCCGAGATTCGCCCGAATCTTTCCGCCCCCTCTCGCTCGCGCTAGCCCGCGATGACTCACGGCGCGTCCCCCCAGGGGCCTGACCCGATATACCATAGATAAGCCGCACCGGTACGCGCGGAATCGCACATTTCCCCGCAGTTCATGGCCGAAGAGGACCCCTACCCGTCGGACATTCGGTCCGTATGCGATGGCCCAGCCCCCGGCGCCTGGCCGGGAGGGTTCAGCCTCCGACCGGTGTCCCTCTGGAAAGAGCTGGAGCCCGTCGCTTGCTCCGACCTCCTCTACCACCGACGGCTCGGTCGGCAGCGTCACCTGGAGACGCCGTCCTGTGTTTGACGTCGCCTCCGTCGCCAGTTATCCGCGGCGAGTCTCCGATCGCGGACGCGGGGGATTCGTCGCCTCGCGGGAAGGCTGGCGCCCGGGGCAGTTTCGCCGGGCCGGTCGATCGGCCGGGTCGCCCTGTTATACGGCACTGAGATACAGGCAACACTCCCGTGTTCGACCCGAGCGCTTGGGTCACCGGAAACCGCCCTCCCGGGCCGTCGTGGACGTTCCGCCGGTCCGAGCGGTCGCGCCGCGCGCGAGCGGGGGTCATGGCGGCACTCGTGATCCTGTCCGGGGCCCTTACAGGGTTCGGCATTTCGCACTCCCTCTCGCCTGTCCTTCGCTCGTCCACCGAGCTACCTTCGGCCCCGACCGGGTTGCTTCTCGCGGCGGAGCGATCTCTCGAAGCAGGCGCGAGCCCCGCCAGCGAAACGCCTATCACTTGTGCAACCGCGGGAGCGACCGGCACGGACACGTGCGAAGCGGCCGTAGAGGCCCAATCGTCCTCGTCGCCTCCGGCTCGTTGGGGAGGCGTCATGACGTACGACCCCGCGTCGTCCTACGTAGTTCTCTACGGGGGGTCAAGCCGTGCGGACACGTGGACATTCGCTGAGGGTCGTTGGACGGAACTCAGTCCGTCGGTGTTCCCGTCACCCCGTGTCTGGTCGAACATGGTGTACGATGCGAAGGACGGGTACGTCCTCCTGTTCGGCGGTCAAGGTTCCGGGAGCAAGAAAACCTCGATTCAGCTGCACGATACGTGGACATTCTCGTCGGGGACTTGGACCAACATTACCTCGAGTGCGGGGAATCCGCCGCCATTTTCCTACGGGTCCAGCATGGCGTACGACTCTGAAGCGGGGTACGTCGTCCTCTTCGGTGGCATGCATACGGGGATTTTTTCGAATCAGACTTGGACGTTCTCGGGAGGTTCTTGGCAAAACATCACGTCCGCCGCCGGCACGCCACCGCCCTGCCGCTTCGACGCGAGCATGTCCGATGATCCGGCGGCCGGGTACGTTCTACTGTTCGGCGGGCAGGGGCACGAGCCCAGTGGTTGCGGGGCCGCGAAGAAACACCCGATCGTGGTGTTCGACGATACCTGGGAGTTCGCCAGCGGAAAATGGACCCCGCTTTCGCCGGTCGAATCCCCGCCCGCGCTGTGGATGGCCAGCATGGGCTACGACCCCGCGACGGCGAGCCTGACGCTCTTCGGCGGGGTCGCCGCCGCCAACTTCGCGATGGCGGAGACGTGGTATTACGTGGTCTCTGCCGGAGTCGGCGACTGGGTCAACGGATCTCTGGCGACGTACCCTCCGGCCCGATTCTCCGCCATGTTCGCGTTCGACGGTGCGGACGGGTACTTCGTCCTGTTCGGAGGACTGAGCGAAACGTTCGTCCACGCCCCCCTCCTCTCCGATACCTGGACCTTCCACGGCACGACCTGGACCAACCTCACCAGCTCTCCTCTCCCGTCTCCTCGAACCTCGATGGCGCTGGCCTACGACCCCAACGCCGACTTCGTCCTCCTGTTCGGCGGTCGCGGCAGCTCGGGTGTCCTCGGGGACACGTGGAAGTTCGCCGGTAACTCCTGGCTCGAACTGACCCCCCCGTCCCCGCCCCCGGCCCGCAGCGGGGCGGTGCTGGCGTACGATGCCGCGGACGGTTACCTGGTATTGTTCGGGGGTGTCACCACGTCGGGAGTTCTCCTCAACGACACCTGGGCGTACGAAAGCGGGAAGACCGAATGGGTCGAGCTTTCGCCCGTGACCGCGCCGCCTCCCCGCGTGAACGCGAGCCTCGCGTACGACGCGGAGGATCGATACCTCCTGCTGTTCGGGGGGAACGGCACCGACGGTCCCCTGGCGGACACGTGGAAATTCGTGGACGACCAGTGGACCCGGCTTACCCCCGTAGCCTCGCCGAGCGCGCGTAGTTCGGCCGGCACGACGTACGACCCGACGGTGGGCGGCGTCGTTCTCTTCGGCGGCGAGGGCGCGTCGGGACCCCTCGGAGACACTTGGGCGTATTCCGCCGGGGACTGGGAAGAGCTCAACCCCGGCGGCAGTGGCGCGCCGGCGGCGCGCTATGGGGCAGGCCTTTCCTACGACCCTAGCTCCGGGGACGACCTGCTCTTCGGGGGTTGGGGACTAACCGGTCTCCAACCCGGTGTCTGGTCGTACTCGGACGGCCAGTGGGACCCCCTTTCGACCAGTCATACCCCGACCCCTCGAGTCGAGGCCGGGTTTACGTTCGACTCCATCGATTCCGTGCTGCTCTGGGTCGGCGGGGCCAATGCGAGCGGACTGGGGAAGACCCTCAACTGCTGGACCTATTCGAGCGCGAACTGGGTCCCTTCGGTGGCCGAGCGCGGACGGGTTCGGTCGGGCCGCAGCGTACCCGACGCGGTCTAGAGGTCCCGCAAGTCGCGCCCCAAGCCCCGCAGCGAGGAGCTGTCCTTGCCTCCGCTGGTGACCGCCCGTGCGATCAGGTCCGAGACGTCGGGCACCCCGCTCGACGTCCCCAGTTCCTTCAGAAAGCCCCGCGCGGCCTCGTCGAGCGCGTCCACGGCATGTTGGACGCGAGGGCTGCCCACCTTCCCGGCAAGCTCCCGGGCCTCGGCAAGGTCAAGCAAGACTCTCGCGAGCCAGGCGTCGACCTCTCGTTGGGTCAGTCGACGGTCGGACGTGCCGCAACCGAGCACCGGGGAGATACTTATTCGTCCCCTTCGAGCGGACGGCGAACCCCGCGTCGGAGCGTTGGGCGAGCACTAAGCGGGGGAGGATTCCCCGGGCCGTCCCATCCTTGTTGATTCACTCGGTCGGGGACACGATGGGCCGCCCTACTCCCACCGGTCTAACTCAATATGCCCGCCCATCTGGCCGGAGCA
>JASHYY010000193.1 GCA_030042815.1 Thermoplasmata archaeon
GGAGGCGGCGCTCGGGGAGGCCGTCGGTGAGCACGGCCGCGCCGCGGGGCGTAAGACGGAGCAGGGTCTCGTGCTCTTCTTCCACGACGACGAGATGCTTCGAGCGGAGGCGCTGCAGGCTACCCCGGGCCTGGTCGGCCGGGAGTCCCGCCCGGCCCGCGACGTCCGACTCATCGAGCGGCAAACCCTCCGACGTGCGCAGCGCGAGGAGTACCGAGCGTTCGGGCCCCGAAAGCACGGCCGAGGCCCCCCCGTCCGGCGCATCCCCGGGGGTACCGGGCATCGCCGGGCGAGAGGGGGTCCGGATTAAGGCTTTTGGGGAGTTGTCGCCGAGGACGGTGGCGTCGGCGATAGGCTCGGCGGGACGGGTGGGCCCGCGGCCGGGGTCGACGCCGGTTCGCCAGCCGGAGGCGGGGCCGCGGGATTGTCGGCTCCGGGGCGTGGCGGGGGGGCGGACGTCGTCCCGCGGCGGGGTCGACCGAGCACGTATCCGATCGCGACCGCGATCGCGATGATCCCGACGAAGCCGATCACGTTGTACGGGAACTGCGTGATCCCGCCGAGGAACGGGAGGAACGCGAGGAGGTTGACCGGGATCGTCGTGGAGTTGGTGCCGTAGTAGCCGTTCGTGACCACCTCGACCGAAGCGGTCGCGTGCGACCCGAGGTAGCAGGTCGGCACCGTGACGGCCACCGAGACGTTCCCGCCCCCGTCCGTCGTGGGAGTGGCGGAGCCGAACGTGCCCGTGCACGGTCCGAGGTTCGTGGAGGAGGAGAGGCTGACGATCACGGGCACGCCCGCGATCGGGGCACCGGTGGTCTCGTTGGCCAGGTGCGCTTCGATCGTCACGGTCTCGCCGGGTCCGGCGGAGCTCGGCGAGACGGCGAGCGCGAGGGTCACGAACGTCGCCGTCAGGTCCTCGTAGAGCAGGAGGGCCCGAGGCGATCCCCAGCCGGTCTCGGGATCCCATCCCGGTCCGGCCGTACCGATGCAGGTGCTGCCGGAGGTGATGTCGGCGAGCCCGAGGCCGACCTTCCCGCTCGACTCCGCCCCCCCGATCGAGTAGAGGCGCGGCGCGACCAGGCCGAGCGAGCTCCCGTGCATCGCGTCCATTTCGGCGATCAGGCCGGCCCAGAGCGGGGTCGCGAAGCTCGTGCCTCCCGCCATGCGCGAGGCGCCGCCGTAGTAGAGGAAGTTCTCGGCCGCGGTGGCGCTGACGTCGGGCATCCCGCGGTAGCTGCTGCCGGTCACCGACTGCCAGACCGGGGCGGTGAACTGCGTTGAGAAGCCGCCGCCGCTCTCGTTCCACGCCGACTCGGAAAAACCGGTGATCTGTCCGAGCACGTTGCGAGCCAGGCTGACGTCCGTGCCGCCGACCGCCAGGACGTCGGGGGAGCTTGCGGGGTACTCCGGCACGGGCCCCCCGCCGCATGCCGGGGGCGGGGTGCCGTAACCTCCCGTGTCCCCGGTCGCCGCGAGGAAGGTGATCCCCTCCTGGACGCCCTCCGCGAAGTCGGTCTCCCATGCCTGGACAAGGGCGGCGTCCTGTGCCTCCGCGACCCCGAACGACATCGAGATCGTCGACACGGGGAGGCCCAGCGCGGCATGCATCGCGTCCGCCATCGACGAGGAGCTCGGCTCGCAGCTCCCTCCGCCCTCCTCCGGCGCGTAGACCGGGTACAGGGCGGCGCCCGGCGCCATCGACCCGGACCACTCGAGGTCGAGCGTCAGCTCGGTGACCTCGGCCTGGCACGGGTCCTCGAGAGCGGACGGGGAGGGGCTCGGCGCACCGTCGACGGGAGTCGGGTCGATCGTGGGAGCCGGAAAGTCGGACGGGTAGTCGTTGGCATAGAATGTCGTGATGTCGTTCGGGTCGTAGCCGGCCCCCCACAGCACGAGCGCGATCCCCTGCCCGGTGGCGTACTTCGGCGAGCTCGTCAGGTTGTAGAGCCCCGAGAGGTCGTAGATCGACCGCGCGATCGCCGGCGTCACGAGGTCACCGCTCTGGGAGGGCGCGGCCGCGGCCGGATCCGAGGTTTCCGAAACCAGCGAGGAGAGGTCGAACGTGTCAAAGCCCGAGGTGAGCCCCACGACGCTCGCGACCTCCGCCTCGAGCCCCGAGGGGAGGGAAGGAGAGGTCGCCGGGAACATGACCGTATGCCCCGCGTACCCTCCCACCTCGACCATAGTGCCGAACGCCGCATCCACCGCGCTCGCAGGTCCGGAGAGGCTCAGCGAGAGGCGGTCCGGACCGGAGTGGACGACGGTCAGCCCTTTCCCGACGAAGTAGGCGATCGCGGCCGCGTAGTCCGCGGAACTCAGGCCGAACCGAGAGCCGATCTCGCCGAGGGTGAGCGGGGCCGCTCCGGACGCCGGCGCATCGAAGAGCGACGAGTTGGTCGGCTCGAACGTGACCACGACCTCGACGGTGCCGGCGGCGGCCGCGGCACCTGAGACCTCGGCCGCCTGGGCCGCCGAGTAGTCCGAGCGGCTCGCGAAGCTCGAGGCGGCGGCCGCATCGTGGGCCGCCGACTCTCCGAGCACTCCCGACGCGGAGGGAGCTCCGGACGGCCGCCCCGCGATCGCTCCCGCGGGCACGAGACCGAGCAGCAGCACGGCGAC
>JASHYY010000194.1 GCA_030042815.1 Thermoplasmata archaeon
CGCCCGCCCCTGCAGCGCGTCGAGCCAGGCCCGTCCGTCGAGCCCGTCCAGCGCATACGCGGCGAACAGCGTCTGACCGCACGTCGGGCAGACCGAAGCGAGCCGGGTCGCGTCCTGCGACGTGCAGCAGGACCGACACTCGAGTCCCCGGAGGCGTGAGCCGGTATCTCCCATCGCCGGCGCCGCGACCGCACGAGGGATAATCTCCTCTGCCCCCGTCGGTCCCCCGATCCCCCGGGGGCACGGCGCGCGACGGGCGCCTATTTGGAACAGCCTCCGGGTCGGCGGCGCGGAGGAGTGACCCGTTCGAGACTCACTCAGCTCCCGCGCGACTCGCGGACGACGGCGTCGGGACGGCCGCGTCGCTCCGCTCGCCCGCGGCGTCAAACGTGTAGTTCCGGAGGAATCCCGCGAGCGCTCCGCACGTCGCCGTGAGGGCCGCCCCCACGCCGAACAACCAGTGGAACGCCGAGAGCGTCGGCAGCGTGACGGTGATGGGGCCCGCCGGTCCGACCACCCCCGTCGCGAACGCCCCGGTGAAGCTCGCGAGGATCGTCGCGACGAGCACCGGTCCAATGCTCGCGCCCAGGTCCTGGAACATCTCGGCCATCCCGGTCTGGATGCCGGTCTCTCCCCGGTGGGAGGAGAGGACGACCACGTTCGTGATCGCGATGATCATCATCACCAGGCCCACGAACGTCGGGACCGGGGCCAGCAGGAGCTCGGTGTACGTCCGGTCGAAGACCAGCAGGAGGAGGAATCCGACGGACGCGAGCGCCGCGCCCAGCATCATCACCGGCTTCGGTCCGTAGCGCGAGATCCCCCGGCCGACGAACGGCGCGGCGACGAGCATCGAGAGGGTGGTCGGAAGGCTCAGCACGCCGAACTCGAAGACCGACCGGCCGAGCCCCACGATCGGCGTCTCGACCAGGATCGTGAGGCCGACGAACCCGAGGAAGATGCTCACCCCGACGAGCAGCGCGCCGAAGTAGCTGATCGCGAGGTTCCGCTGGCGGAACCGTTCCAGGCGGACCATGGGCGCGGCCGCGGTCCGCTCCCGCACGTAGAAGAGGACGGCGAGCGCCGCCGACAGCGCGAACAGCTCGGGGACGCCGAGCGGAACACCGAGCGGCCGCACCGCGGCGAGCGTATCCCAGCCCCACGCGGGTGCCTGGGAGAGCCCGAGGAGGAACGTCGCGAGCGCGCCGCCGAGCAGCGCGGCCCCGGGGACGTCCATACGGGCCGGCAAGCGGTGCCGGGACTCGGGCAGGGCGTAGACCGCCAACCCGAGGATCGCCGCGGCGAACGGGATCACCGTGTGGTAGGCGGTCTGCCAGCCGTAGCTCTGGATCAGCCAGGCCCCGCCAAAGAGCCCGAGCGCCGCTCCGATCGCGAACATCGCCCCGATCAGCCCCTGCGCCTGGGCGACCTTCGCCGGCGGCAACTCCTCGCCCACCATCGCGAACGCGAGCGGGAACATCGCGAGGCCCACGCCCTGGAGCCCCCGGACGCCGATCAGAAGGTAGACCGCATCGTAGCGAGAGAGCCCGGCGGCCGCGGCGATTTGCGGGGTGAAACCGGTGACGGCCACCGCGACCGCGTAGAGGCCGAGGACCAGGACCAGCATTCGCTTCTTCCCGTAGATGTCGCCGAGCTTCGCAAAGAGCGGGGTCGTCGACACGCCGACCAGGAGGTAGGCGGAGACAACCCAGGCGATCGTGGTGTACGGGACCCCGTCGAAGAACGCGACCAGCGTGGGCAGCGCCGGCACGAGCATCGTCTCGACGTAGTTTACCATCAGGGCCGCCGACGCGAGCAGGACGAGGACGATCGTCGCCCGCCGCGTCGTCGTGTCGATTGTCGGGGACGGGGCCGCGGGTCCGGCCGGGGCCTCGGGGGTCGCGGACATCGAGAGGAGAACGGCGACCCCGAGGTCAAGCCCATCGCCGGCCCCGACGCAAGAAAGCGGCGGTCGAGCCCTCGGGGTGTCCGATTCTTTCGCTCCGACCGACCGGGTCGGAACCCTCAAGCGGCGGGTGGCTCCTGCTCGGAGGCCGTGGCGGCGCCGTCGCTCCTTCCCGACCCGCTCGACCTCGACATCCTCCGCGAGATGTACCGCGGGGGCGAGGGCGTCTATCTCGCGGGGATCGACCCGCGGGTCAACGCCACGCGTCTCTCCAAACGGCTTCACGTCGGCCGCGCGCGGGTGGCGGCCCGCCTCCGGGCGTGGTCGCGCAGCGGGTTCCTCGTGCGGTACGACGTCTGGGTCAACCCGGCGTTGCTCGGCTGCCTCGGTGCGTGGGTCTCGCTGCGCGTCGACCACCACCGGTCGAAGCCCGCGCTCATCGTGCGGCTCGGACTCGTCGAAGGGGTGGTCCAGGCGTTCGAGTTCCTCGGTGCGTGGGTCTCCCTCGCGGTCGTGGCCCCCGACCCCGCGACGCTCGCGCGGCGCGCCGGGCTTCTGCGGGCGCTGGCCGGCGTGGAGGAGATCGAGGGGCCGGTTCCGTGGACGGCGCCCCAACCGAAGCGGCCGCTCTCCCCGCTCGACGTGCGGATCGTCCGGGCGCTGCGCGACCGGCCGACAGCCACGCTCAGTGCGACGGCCCGCCGGGTCGGCATCTCGACGCGCACGATGACCCGGCGGTACGCGGCGCTGCTCGAGGACTGGGCCGTCTGGTTCGTGCCGGTCTTCGACTTCCGGGCGATCAGCTACCCGGTCGTGGCCCTGACCGTGACGCTGCGGAGCGAGGTCGGGCGAGAGGCGGTCGCCCGGGGCATCCGCTCTCGCTACCCGTTGACCCTCGAGCCGCGGATGCCCTCCTCGAACGACCCGGCGGGGACCGAGGTCCACGTCTTCTTCGTCATGCCTCCCTCCGCGGCGCACCTCGAGGAGCTGGAACGGTACGTGGGCTCGCTCCCCGGGGTGGTCGAGGTCGAGCCGAACATCATGGTGCGGAGCCACACGTTTCCCGCGTGGTTCGACCGGCAGCTCGCCGCCATCGACGGGCGCCGTCGGTGAGCTCCGCCGGCCTCCCTCCGACCGGCCCGGTCGGTCAATCGGAAGCAGGGGCCGACGAATCCAATGTCGGCGTTCGGAGGCCCCGGCGCATCACGACGCCCAGGATGCGAACCGGGGGACTCACCGACACTACGGCGGCGACGTTCGTGTCGTGCGACTCCATCTCCTGAAGGGCTTCGCGGACCGAGAGGTCGCTTGAGAGCAGGAGGTCGACCGGCCGCGCCAGGTCGGCGGTCCGAACCTCCTCCCGCCGGTCGGCCGGTACGGCGAGAAGGTCCGAGAGCCGCACCGCTCCGAGCCAGGTGCCTCCTTCCTCGACGGAGAGGACGGCCCGACCGTGGGTCACGGCGAGGTCGAGCGCTTCCCGCGCGCGCATCGACGCCCCCACGGGCTCGGAGTCCTGCAACGCGAGGGCTCCGACCGGGGTCTCCGTCAGAAAGTACTCGCGGTACTCGTCCCGGTGCGCCGGGCTCTGCAGGCGGCTCGGAAGCTGCTCGGTGTAGATATGCGAGCGTCCGGTCACCGCGTACGCGACGAAGATCGAGAGCATCGCCGCGGGGAGTACCGTGTACGTCCCCGCCATCTCGGTGACCATGATCAGTACCCCGAGGGGGGCCTTCGAGATTCCGCCGAAGAACGACATCATCCCGACGATCGAGAACACAGCGACGACCGAGACCGGCACGAGCCCGGGCAGGAGGTCGTGGAAGGTCCCTCCGACCGCGGTCCCGAGGAACGCGCCGACGACGACGCTGGTACCGAAGAGCCCGGCGCTCCCTCCGCTGCCGACCACGAACGACGTCATCACCATCCGTAGGAGGACCGCGGCCAGCAGCAGCGCGACGATTGTCGCGGTGAAACTTCCGGACGCGAGCTGTCCGAGCATTGCGGCCTGGACGAAGCCGTACCCGATCGCGAGCGACGACAGCGACGCAAAGTGGCCCTGTTGCGGGAGGAGAAGGTAGGCGGCCACGAAGACGGCGCCGGCGAGCGCCGCGCCGAACGCCGGCCGATAGAGAGGCGACAGCGATCGGGACCGGAACCAGGCGTCCGTCCGGTGGTACATCCACGTGAACAGGATCCCGACCGCTCCGCATACGATGCCGAGGAGCGCGTAGAGCGGTAGTCGACGGGGGTCGAACGCGTACGTCGCGAGCGTCGTTCCGGTCGCAAAGAGCGTGTGGAACCCGAAAACGTACGAGTACACCGAATACGCGACGACGGACGCGATGATCGCCGGGACGAACACTTCGGGCTCGAAGTCGGCTGTGTAGAGGATCTCCGCCGAGTAGACCGCGCCGCCCAGCGGGGCCCGGAAGATCGCTCCGATTCCGGCGCCCATGCCGGTTGCGAGCGCGATACGCCGGTCACGGTCGCTCAGCCCGACAAGCTCGGCCCACAGCGAACCGAACCCACCGCCGATCTGGGAGACCGGCCCCTCCCGGCCCCCGCTGCCTCCGGTGCCGAGCGTGATCGCGCTCGCCACCGTCTTCAGGATCGGGACGCGAAGACGGACCCGGCCGTTCTGACGGTGGAACGAGCGGATCGTCGCGTCCGTTCCGTGGCCGGCGACCTCGGGGGCGAGAATCCAGCTGATGGCCCCT